>JAAANX010000030.1 GCA_009909085.1 Cyanobacteria bacterium GSL.Bin1
AAACTCAGGAATTTTAATTAAGGAAGTGGGGTTGGGCGTCCGCCTCACTATAAAACGCGAAGGTCGAAAGACTGGAGAAGCCCGCGCTTTATCCGCAGGATAAGCGTCGGGAGTACGTCACAAGTGAAGACGGAAAGCAATTTTGTCCTGACTTAGCATTGCGGCAAAAAATCATTGAGATTGCCGTAAAAGCGAAAAAAGCGTGAGGCATGGAGGTTAAGCAGTTGCTCGATTGCAGTCAAAAAAATTCTACGATATGTGATGTCGTCCAGTGATCCTCCCTTGCATTGGTATGCTTAGCCTCTAAAGTACTTTCGTCGCACATCATCCTTAAAAAAAATTCCAAACGAGTTGAGGAATTTCCCGAATTTGTTGTAGCACATCTTGGGGCATGATTGTAAAAAAGATTCTTAAAACGACTAAAATTATAAAAATTTGAAGTGCTGTACTAAAACTAATCATCGCCATTTTTAAAGCAGCTTTGATAACTAACCAGAGAATGATTACAGCCCCAACGATAATAATCCATTCGATACTCATAATAATTAGCAATTCAGTTTATGCTTTTGTCTTTAGTACACCACAACGAGAGAAGTAAACTTATATTAAAACAATCATCTAACAAGCAGTGACGACTCACTAACCACACTAAGGGCAATGCTTCTTGGCTCTCCTAGACTAGATATACTAATTTATACATTGATAGCAGCTCAATCCCTAGTCAATTCAGGGGGTGCAATGAAACAAAAATCAAATTTTTCTAAAATTTGATTTTTGCAATTCCGTAAAGCTTACCATGCAAGCTTTTTGGGCGTTATTTGCTATTATTTTGTCATAACCCCCCTAGGAGAGCCTGCTTCTTAAGTTTAGATTATGATGTGGTGGGTCTTTGCGGGAATATCACTGGCTTAACTTTAGCCGCGACCTTGCAAAATAGTAACTGAGTCAGTTGCGATCCCGTTGGTGCCATTTCTGCTCTCTCGGGACGTATTTTTGATGATTTAGGAGTTTGGGAGGAGATTCTGCCTCAAATTTGGTAAATTTTGCCATATTGGTTTGACTAATGGCAATTTTTCCCTAGCCATTGCTTTTTAAATGAAGTGGGTTGGCGGACAAGGTTTAAACTGGGGAATAAGGGATACAGCGATTTTAGGGAAAATCCTCTAACAAGCACGTGATGTTCCCTGGGGGAACCGGCGAAGCCATTACGCTGAAGAATTAGCAACAGTTAAAAAGTGAAGCTTCCATTAACGATCGATCTAATCCTATGACGACAAATGTCCAATCCTCTCAATCAAAATCTCATCATTCGCTTTATGAAGAAGATTATTATCAATGGCTGTTAGCAACTGTCAAACAACTCCAAAATAGCGATTACTCGGAAGTCGATTGGGAAAACTTGCTTGAGGAATTGGAGAGTTTGGCAAAAGCACAAAAAAGAGAATTAAAAAGCCGTCTAATCATTTTAATTGAACATTTACTCAAACTCGCTGATTGGGAAAATGAGCGAGAGTATAATGCTAGAGGTTGGAAAAATACAATTATTGAACAACGTAGACAAATTCAGCTTTTATTAGAGGATAGTCCAAGTCTGCAAGCAATTTTAGCTGATTTATTTGATTCCTGTTATGCTCGTGCTAAACAAGATACGAGTTACAAAACTGGATTAGCCATCGATCTATTTCCCCAGGATCCTCCCTTTAATTTTGAGCAAGCATTAAATTTCGACTACTTTTATCACCATGACTGAAGCAACCATTACCCGCCAAGTTAAAACCGAACAAACCCAGGCTCAATTATTCTACGAAGTTTCTTGCCCAGAACCACAAACGCACCTATTTCATGTTAAATTACACGTTCAAAATTGGAAACCGAATACCCTAAAAATTCAGTTTCCAGTATGGACACCGGGATCTTATTTGGTGCGAGAATATGCCAGACATATTCAAAAAGTCAGGGCTTATAATGCAGAGAAGCAAGAAAATTTATGGCTAGAAAAACTCAGTAAAAATTCTTGGCAGATTAATACCGAAAATGCAGAAGCAGTGATGATTGAGTATCAAGTCTTTGCCAATGAATTAACGGTGAGAACGAATCATCTTGATGCTACTCATGGTTATTTTAATGGGGCTGCTTTATTTTTCGATGTTCCCGATCTAGAAATGACTCCGATTGAGGTTAAAGTTATTCCACCAAGGAGTGACTGGAAAATTACCACTCCCTTACCCACTGTTGCGGGAAAAACAAATACATTTTTGGCAGATAATTTTGATACTTTAGTAGATAGTCCGTTTGAAATTGGGACGCATGATATTTATGATTTTGACGTTTTAGAAAAACCGCATCAATTTGCCATTTGGGGGCGAGGAAATGCCAACCCAGAACAAGTTATTCAAGACATCAAAAAAATTATTATCGCCGAAGCAAAAATTTATCGAGAACTCCCCTATGATCACTACATCTTTTTGTTACATCAATCGGCAAGTGGTTTTGGCGGCTTAGAACATAAAAATTGCTGTTCCTTAATTTATCCTCGGTTTGGGTTCCGTTCGGAAGAAAAATATAACCGTTTCATGCAACTGGTTGCTCATGAATTTTTCCATCTCTGGAACGTTAAACGGATTCGCCCAAAAGCACTCGAAAATTTTGATTATAGCCAAGAAAACTATACCACTGCCCTTTGGTTTGCAGAAGGAACTACAAGTTATTATGATGCCTTGCTGCCCATGCGTGCAGGAATTTATGATGCCAGAACCTGTCTCGATAATTTAGGCAAAGATATCACTCGCTATTTACAAACACCAGGACGTAAAGTTCAACCTTTAGCTGAATCCAGTTTTGATGCCTGGATTAAGTTATACCGTCGCGATGCCAATAGTGATAATAACCAAATTTCTTATTATTTGAAAGGGGAATTAGTTTCGTTGTTGTTGGACTTACTGATTCGCACAAATCACAAGAATCAGCGTTCCATGGATGATGTTCTCCTTGCGCTTTGGGAACAATTTGGTAAACCAGAAATCGGCTATACGGACGAACAATTAAAATCGGTTTTAGAATCGGTTGCAGAAACTGATTTAACTGAATTTTTAGACACTTATCTCCACACAACAGCAGAACTTCCGTTAGCGGATTATCTCCAACCCTTTGGCTTACAACTCATTCCTAGCGAAGAGGATAATTTTTCCCCTTATTTAGGCATACGAGTTGCCCAAGAAAACAGTTCAACGATGATTAAGTTTGTCGATGCCGAATCACCCGCAGGGTTAGCTGGTATTGATGCAGGAGATGAGTTATTAGCCATTGATGGCATTCGAGTAAATGCGGATCAAATCAGCGATCGCGCTAGAGATTACCAACCCGGTGATACCATGACCCTAACTGTCTTTCATCAAGATGAGTTAATTAACCACACGATTACTCTTGCTTCTCCGCAACCGAGTAGCTATAAAATTAGGAGTATTGACGAACCCTCAGAAGAACAAAAAGAACTTCTCTTTGGTTGGTTAGGGGTAACCACGGTCTAAAATTAATTCTTGCTAGCTCAATCAATGGCAAGCGATCGGTTAAAAATCCTCACCAATGACAATTAACCGATCGCGCTCACTAAATTGAATCGGGGTTAATTTAGGGGGATTTAAAACAATGCCATAGCCTTGAAATTCTTGGGTTCCTTCATTAGAACAGCGATAGCCAATGGCAATTTCTCGCTTTTTTTGTGCGGCTTTCATTAGGGTATAAAACGAAACTGGCTTTTGGAGTTGAATATAATTAGAAATTGGTTTGAGGTAAATTTCACATCCATTAGGTTCTAATAACTCATTAATGACATCACTGCACAAAGGATTTTCTGCAATTTGAGAAATCATTAAACTGGTGAGACGATCGCTGACAATAAAATCATCCACTTGCGCAATTGTCGCTAATTGTTGATTGCGACTATCCATCATTTCACTGGTAATGGAAAAATGATAGCCCCCTTCTTTGGCAATTTGTCGTAAATGGAGAAGAGAGGTTAAGGTAATGCCATCGGCTTCTTCGGCATCTAAATCATCAGAATAAGCTAGAAGAATAATATGATCAACTACTTGCAAAGGCAGTCGATTTAAAAGTTGGCGATCGGTAATATCTCCATTTTGAAAGAGAACACTAAGATGTTCTAATCGTTGTAATTTGGGATTGGTATCTTGCGCGATCGCGCTTTCATCAGCAATCACCGTTGCTACTGATCCTAAAGAAACATAAGCATCCAGTTTTTGAATAATCGTTTCTGCTTGTTCATTCCAGCCTAAAATTAAGAACTTTTCTGCTTTTTTTTCGACTGTTTTATAACTTAAAGATTGTTCTGCAAACTTAATTCGTTCCCGATTATCCCAAAATTTGATATGACGATAGTTATCTGCAATCAAAATCATTTGATCGCCCTCTTTTAAGATTGTATCCGGTGAAGGTTTCAAGCAAGGATAACCCTCTTGGGAACAATATCCGATCACAATGGCATTTTCATAAGCAAAAATACTTTCGGAAAACGTTTCACCAGCAAGCGTTGTCACCGGATCAAAATAAATTTCATTCCCGGCAAAAGAAAGGAGTTCTAAATACACTCGGGATAACCCTGGTTGGCGACAAATTTGAGCAATAATTCGGGCAATGAAGTCTCCCGTTAAAACAAATTTAACCCGATCTTTCCCCACAGTTTCTGCAATTTGTAAGTTTTTAGGGTTTTGAATTTCAGTAACAATACGATACGGTTCGATGCGTCGTTCTGGGTTATTAGCAAGGGCTAAAAGCGTTTTAATGACACTTGTATCCGGATTATTATTTTGTTCTGGAGGCAGAATGATAATTGATTTAGCACGATCTAAATTCGTAATTCTTAAATCAATTAAATCAGTGGCAACCCCTTGACGACAAATTACGCGAATCCGACGATTTTTTCGGATGCGAGTCCGGACTTCTTCTTCCATTTCAACCTTATCTTTATCCCCAAGAATCACGACAGTGACCGGAATGCGATCATCATCAATTAAAAGTAATTCTGAAAGAATCGGAAAAACTTGAGTTGACCAGCCTAAAATAACAATATGATCCGACTCTAAAACTTGTGAACGGCCTCGACGCAGTTGATAAAGTTTCCCTTCAATTCCGGCAACAATGACCCCAATAATAATACTGACTGTAAATAAATTGAACAGAATTAAAATTAGCATACTGACTCGGGTCGGCCAAGGTAAACCTTCTGTGGGATCCCAAGAGATTAAAGTGGTAACTAAAAATGTCCAAATTTGATCAGCTAGAGTGGGTTGAGAGGCGTAACCGGTTTCCCAAGTAATTAAAGAAACGCTAAGGACAACAACGGCACCAATAACAATTAACCAACCCAATAAAGCAATCGATCCTCGAGAAAGAAGATTATCAAAGGCATATCTTAATCGTTCGCGCCAAGGAGGATTTGTCATTAGTTCTCTAAGTAACTGTTCAATCAAAATTTAGCAAACCTGAGAACATAAATTTCCTCAAAGGGGCAGATTCTGGAAAATCGGCATTTAGGATAAGCTGAAAGAGTCACTATGAATTGAAATAATAGACTGTCGATTTAATCAATGCAATTACCGGGAGTTGGTAAAGTTGAGCGTCCCCTATCTTGGCTAGTGGGAGTGGTTGCTGTGGGTACATTAACCGTGGGCACTACGGTTTATGTCCTCAATCGCAATCAACAAGATTATAATTTGCAAGAGCTAACGGTTCCTGTCAAACAACAAGATTTACAGGTAACGATTGAAGCCAGTGGAACGGTACAGCCGATTCAGAGTGTTAATATTAGCCCAAAAATGGCAGGCCGCTTAGAAAGTCTCTATGTGGAACAGGGTGATCGCGTTGAAAAAGGGCAACCCATTGCTGTGATGGAAAATCAGCAATTCCAAGCCCAACTCGACCGTGCCGAGAATAATCTCGCGGAAGCCAAAGCCCGATTAGCTGAAGCCAAAGCGGGTTCGCGCCTAGAAGAAATCGAACAAGGTCGCGCGAGTTTAGAACAAGCCAAAGCGCGTTTAGCAGAAGCCCAGGCAAGAATTCCAGAAAATATTGCGCAAATTAGATCTCAAGTGGACTCTGCCGAATCTCAATTTGAACTGGCCCAAGACCGTCTCAATCGTAACGAAATGTTATTAGCAGAGGGCGCGATCGCGCAAGATCGCTTCGATGAAATCCGTAATGAATATCGCAGCGCCCAAGCTGCCCTCGCTGAAGCCCGACAACGCCTACAACAAGCGCAAAAAACGAACCGTCCGGAAATCCAACGCTTAGAAGCCGAAGTTGCCCAAGCCCGCGCCAACTTGCAACAATTGCAACGCGGGACTCGCCAAGAAGAAATTGAACGTTTAGAAGCTGCGGTTAGGGCAGCACAAGCACAATTTCGAGAAGCTCAAATTCAATTTCAAGATACAACAATTCAAGCTCCCTTTGCCGGAATTATTACTCAGAAATATGCCACCGAAGGGGCGTTTGTTACGCCAACGACATCTGCTTCTAGCACTGCTGCTGCCACCTCTACCTCAATTATTGCCTTAGCGGAAGGGTTAGAAGTCCTTGCCAAAGTTCCGGAAGTAGACGTCACGCAATTAAAAAAAGGGCAATCGGTAGACATTATGGCTGATGCCTTTCCGAATGAAGTCTTCCAGGGAAAAGTCAAGTTAATTGCCCCAGAAGCAATTGTTGAGCAAAATGTTACCTCTTTTGAGGTCAGAATTGAGTTGCAATCTGGATTAGAGAAACTGCGATCCGGAATGAATGTGGATGTCACCTTCTTAGGCGAAGAACTCGCTGACACGCTAGTCATTCCGACTGTTGCTGTAGTTACCCGTCAAGGCGAAACCGGCGTCATGATTGTTAATGAAGAAGAAGAAGCCGAGTTTCAACCGGTCACCTTAGGGTTAACCATTGATAATCAAACCCAGATTTTAGAAGGTTTAGAAACGAGTGATCGCGTATTTATTGATTTACCGGAAGAACTAAGGAAACAAACTGAGCTTGAAAATACAACGGATTAAAATCAACCCAGAAAAAATTCCCTTCTTTTCCCAAAAGAAGGGATCAAGCAGTTCTCATAAACGGAGTAACCGAATTGGAATCAAACCCAACCCGCACTTAAAACAATGGTACTGCTGATAAACACTAAGCCTAATGCCCATGTCACTCGATTCAGTGTTTTCTCTGCCGTTTTAGTACTCGTAAACATTGAGGCTTGACCACTCAGCCCGCCTAAACCATCGCTTTTCGGAGAGTGAAGTAAGACGAGGACAATTAATAAAATTGCCGAAGCAACAGAAATGATTTCTAAAAGCTGTTCAACTGTCATTAGTTTTACTCGATGAAGGATCAGATTTCTAGCATATCAACACCTATAGAGAAATATCTACTGGTGTGCGATTTGGTTTCACTTGAACATCGCTCGTTGCAATGAGAGAGCGCCCTGTCATTTCCTCAGGTTGCGGCAGTTGGAGAATTTCTAAAATGGTTGGTGCAATATCAGCAAGACAACCCGCTTCTCGTAATTCGACTCGACCCCCATGCTGAGGAATTTTACGTTTTTCGCCTTCCACTAATAAAAAAGGAACTAAATTCGTTGTATGGGCTGTCCAAGGATTGCCATTTTCATCTGCCATGTATTCAGCGTTACCATGATCGGCTGTAATTAAGGCAGTGCCACCCATTTTACTAATACTACCCAGCAATCGCCCTAAGCAGCGATCCACGGTTTCAATAGCAGTAATGGCAGCGTCGAGATTGCCTGTATGACCCACCATATCCGGATTAGCATAGTTGATGACAATGAGTGAATAAATTCCTTTTTCGACCGCTTCGCAGGCAACATCTGTCACCGGTTCGGCTGACATCTCCGGAGCTTTATCATAGGTGGGAACCAGAGGACTATTAATTAATTTACGGTCTTCTCCGGGAAAAGGTTGCTCTTCTCCCCCATTAAAAAAGTAGGTGACGTGAGGATATTTTTCGGTTTCAGCGGTACGGAGTTGCTTTAACTCCGCATTGGCAACCACTTCCCCAAGAATATTGGTTAAATTTTGCGGTTTGAAGGCAACTTCAACCGGCAACGATGCATCATATTGAGTAAAGGTAGCAAAGTGGAGTGGTTCGATTTGTTCGCGCTCAAAACCATCAAACTCTGGGTTAACAAAGGCTGCGGTTAATTGGCGAGCGCGATCAGGACGGAAATTGAAAAAGATAACTCCATCTCCGGGTTCCACCCCGCCAGCGGCAACCCGGGTTGGGGGAATAAATTCATCAGTGACACCGAGATCATACTGCTCTTTGAGAAGGGCAATCGGGTTCGTTTCCGTGTCGCATTCTCCTGGAACAATCACATCGTAGGCTTTTTGGGTACGGTCCCACCGGTGATCGCGATCCATTGCATAATAACGACCGCTAACCGTCACAATTTTCCCGACACCAACTTGTTGGGTATAATCTTTAATTTCTTCTAGGGTCGCAATGCCATCAGTGGGATTGGTATCTCGGCCATCGGTAAAGGCATGAATGCAAACTTCACTAATTCCTTGTGCCTTGGCAAGCTTGAGTAATCCCAGTAAATGAAAAATATGGGAATGAACGCCGCCTGTTGAACACAAGCCCATGAGATGCAGTTTTCCTTGACTGGCTTTTACTTTTTGGCAAGTTTCCACTAAAACGGCATTGTCTAGGATCGATCCATCTTCAACGGCATCGCTAATGCGAACCAATTCTTGCGGAACTACTCTGCCTGCGCCAATATTGAGATGACCGACTTCTGAGTTTCCCATTTGTCCTTCTGGTAAGCCAACGGCTTTGCCTGAGGCTTGAATGAAAGTAAGCGGATAGACTTCCCTTAAGCTGTCCACAATAGGGGTATTCGCTTGCGCGATCGCGTTAGCCGTCTTACTTTGGCGTTCCCCCCAACCGTCGAGGATTACTAGCACCACAGGGGCAATCGGTGCATTTGTCATAATCTTTTCTCTACTTCTATGCGTTCCACCGCCATGATACTATCAATTTTAATCGCTCTCCACCCTAGCCAGAATGACGTTCAGCGCTTTGAATTGGGGATCAAATTAAGTTTTTGTTGATCCCCAAACTGAGGTCATCCAATGGAAGCGATTAACGCTGATTCGATCATTTCTCAGTATTTTACTTTAATTTTGGAATTTTACCGCAATTATTCTGATTTTTCTGTTAATTCGGCTAAGCGTTCTTGTTGGTCTTGGGAAATACACGATTGAATCAGATCTTCTAAGTTCCCTTCCAAAATGGGATCAAGATTAAAGTTTACTCCCAGGCGGTGGTCGGTAACGCGATTATCTTTATAGTTATAGGTGCGGATTTTTTCAGAACGACCCCCGGTTCCTACCTGGGAGCGCCGCATGGAAGTAACCGACTCGTATTGTTCCCGCAGTTTCATTTCATACAACTTCGACCGGAGAATTTGCATCGCCCGTTCCCGGTT
Organism: Cyanobacteria bacterium GSL.Bin1; assembly: GCA_009909085.1. Classification (NCBI taxonomy): domain Bacteria; kingdom Bacillati; phylum Cyanobacteriota; species Cyanobacteria bacterium GSL.Bin1. The sequence continues at coordinate 9,497 of JAAANX010000030.1, forward strand.
TTGCAGCTGTGAACGTTCTTGGGTGCAGAAAATCCGAATCCCAAGCGGTTTGTAATATAAATCCGCTGCTGTTTCTACTTTATTGACGTTTTGTCCGCCCGCACCCCCAGAACGCGCTGTGGTAATTTCAACGTCTTTCGGGTCAATTTCGACTTCGACATCATCCACTTCCGGCATGACCGCAACAGTGGCGGTCGAGGTATGAACCCTTCCTCCGGCTTCCGTTGCCGGAACCCGTTGCACGCGGTGAACGCCCGCTTCAAATTTTAATTTACTATAGACGCGATCGCCTTTAATTTCCAGGATCGCCTCTTTAAAGCCACCGGTTTCTGAGAGAGACTCACTGGCTAGGCTCAGTTTCCAACCCTGATTTTCGGCATAGCGAGAGTACATCCGAACCAAATCGCCGACCCAAAGACAGGCTTCATCGCCTCCTGTCCCCGCCCGAATTTCCAGCATGATGTTCTTCTCATCATTGGGATCGCGCGGTAGCAAGAGGAGTTTCATGCGACGCTCTAAATCTTCGAGTTTTGTTTCTAACTCTTCGACCTCAGCAGCAGCCAGTTCTTGCATTTCTGGATCGCCCTCAGCATCTTTATACACGTCTTGGGCTTCTTTGAGATCTTCTTGAGTTTGTTTCCACTGATTATAAGTTTCTACAGTCTCCTCAAGAGAAGAGCGTGCTTTTGCGACCCGTTGAAGCTCTTCTGGATCAGTAGCAATGTCGGGATCCCCTAAACGCCGAGTCAGTTCGTTATAGGTTTCCTCTACTGATTGCAGTTTTTCCAATACGTAGGATTCAGCCATCAGGTTAATTGGTAAATCAATAAGGGGCTTTTTCGGAAGTTGAAGCAGTACGGTAAAAAAGAAAAATTAAGTTGTTACTTTTCTTCTTCCGCACTCTCGTCAAACATTCCATATTTCCGAAGAAAGCGGTCAACCCGTCCTTCCGTGTCAATAATCTTCTGATTGCCAGTGTAGAAGGGATGATTGCCGGACCAGACATCAACATGTAATTCGGGTTGCGTTGCGCCAACAGTCATTACCACTTCCCCATTGCAAATCACTTTTGCATCAGGATACCACTCGGGATGAATACCTTCTTTTGCCATTATTAAACCTCCTTCGTTGATGAACTTGAAAAATAGAGAGCAAGCAAAACTGCTCTCTTTGGTTTTATTTTAACGTTTCGAGTATTGAGGCGCTTTTCTTGCTTTGCGTAAGCCGTATTTTCTCCGTTCTTTGGCGCGGGGATCTCGACTGAGATAGCCTTCGATTTTCAAAGGAGAGCGATTTTCAGGATCCAGTTTGCACAAGGCGCGAGCAACGCCTAGACGCACCGCTTCAGCTTGTCCGGTTAAACCGCCACCATGAGCGTTGACTAGAATATCGTAGTCATTTTCCAAACCCAAGGTTTCTAACGGGGCTTTGACCGCAGAAACATAATTAGGGTTGTAGTTAAAGTAATGGTCGCCACTGCGACTATTGACTTGAATTTGTCCATTTCCGGGAACTAAGCGGACACGGGCAGTTGAGCTTTTGCGACGACCGGTTCCCCAGTAAACGACGCGATTGTTATCAGTAGCTTGCATAGGGGTCTAATCTCCTGTTTGTTCTAGCGAGAAGGGGTAATTTCAACGGGATTTTGAGCCTGATGAGGATGTTCAGGACCCGCATAAACTTTTAGTTTTTTTGCCAGTTGCCGACCGAGACGGTTTTTGGGTAGCATTCCTTTCACGGCTTGTTCAATAATCCGTTCGGGAATGCGCCGTTGCAACTGATTAAAACTCTCAACTTTCATGCCACCGGGTCGTCCAGAATGACGGCGATAAAGTTTATCATTTCCTTTATTCCCACTGACGGTTACTTTGTCTGCATTCACCACAATGACACAATCACCCGTATCCATGTGGGGAGTGAAGTTCGGCTTATTTTTACCGCGGATAATATCGGCGATTTCACTGGCAAGACGACCCAGGCGGTAGCCAGTCGCATCGATCACATACCATTGTTTTTCTAAGGTTTCTGCCTGGGGCAGGGGAGTTTGATTAACTGTCATAATAAGTTCTCTGTATCGAAGTAAAAATGAGGTTGACTATTAAACCAAATGGACTGAGGAAAGGGAAATTCCTCATATCCGACGCGCAAGAGACAAAGCCCTTTCGCCGGAGCCGAATATTTGACGCGATCGCGCTGTTGCTGCTGCCAAATTTCGGCAAATGCTTCTGGCGTGAGTTCCCCGGTTCCCACTTTCACTAGCAACCCAACTAACAAGCGCACCATGCCATATAAAAAACCATCTGCTTGAATTTCAATTTCAACCAGGGGTCCATTCCGGATACACTTTACCTCTTGGACATTGACCCAGGTATGGGTGCGATCAGAGCCAGCGCGACAAAAGGCTGCTAGATCATGATACCCCAACAGGGGTTGGAGAGCAGCCGCGATCGCGGCTTCCTCAATATCAGCATAATAATAATGCCAGCTCCAGGGGGCAACAAATAAATTGGGGGTAGCTGCTGTATAAAGGGTGTACCGATACCGTCGGTAAGTCGCTGAAAAGCGAGCGTGCCAGTCGGGGGAGACTTGTGCAGAAGCTCGAATCAAAATTTCATCGGGCAACTGCTTGTTCAAGACGGTGGCAAATTTTTCTGCTGGAATGGGACTAGTCACATCAAAATGAGCCACTTGGGCTGCCGCATGAACTCCGCTATCAGTGCGTCCTGCACCATGGAGAGGCACCCATGATCCCGCAGAATTAGGCGCGACAGTGTGGTTAATCGCCCCTTCAATTTCTTCTTGCACGGATCGATAATGGGGTTGGCGTTGCCAACCGTAAAACGCTGTTCCCAGATACTGAATAACTAGAGCAACGCGCTTGATTTTCGCTGACTCACGGTTATTCATTCCCAAGACTTATACCAATTCAATGACAGCCATTTCAGCGTTATCACCGCGACGCCGAATGGTTCTCAAAACCCGGGTATAACCGCCATTACGGTTACCATAACGTTCTTGAACATTCTCAAATAAAGAATGAACCAAGTTCTTATCGTACAAATAACCAATGGCTTTTCTCCGTGCGGAGAGCGAACCGTCTTTTGCCAACGTAATAATTTTATCCACTTCCGACCGCACTGCTTTGGCACGAGTTTTGGTGGTAGTAATTTGTCCGTGTCGGATCAGCTCGGTTGCTAAAGAGCGCAATAAAGCCCGGCGTTGGTCAGCCGGACGACCGAGTTTTTTAACGCGACGACAATGACGCATGATCAGCCTCCTGCTTCAATTCAAGTTTTAGACGAGGTTAATTTAACTGGCTGCGGATTTTTCTTGGGGAAGGGTGATACCAAGGCGGTCATGCAATGCTTCCACCACTTCTTCTGCAGACTTTTGCCCGAAGTTCTTAATTTCTAAGAGATCTTCGTGGGTATAATCGAGCAAATCGGCAACGGAATTAATTTGAGCCCGTTTTAGACAGTTATAGGCCCGCACCGAGAGTTGTAATTCTTCGATGGGAATTTGTCCATTGGGGTCTTCTTCTTCTTCCTGTTCTTCTTGGGAGGGCTGGATATTCAAATCCCCAAGGGGATGGAATAGCTCTACCAGCACCGTTGCCGCTTGGGAGAGGGCTTCATCTGGTTTGACGCTGCCGTTGGTTGTAATTTCTAAAATGAGACGGTCTTTACTCTCTCCCTCATCGAGACGCGTTTCTTCAACCGTATATTTCACTTTAGAAACCGGCATAAAAACGGCATCAATTTGGAGGAAATCTAAAGAGCTGACATCTTCTTTTTCCAAATCAACGATGCGATAGCCCGTTCCCCGCTCAATCCGAATTTCCATCTCCAGTTTCGCACCCTCAGCTAGGGTTGCGACATACTGACTCGGATCAATGATTTCTACCTCTGAGGGAACATTAAAGTCTCCTGCGGTGAGTGTGACGGGTCCCGTGGCAGCTAAGCGCGCAATGTGCGGTCCCGGAGAATAACTCCTAAAGACCAGTTCTTTCAAATTCAGTAAAATTTCAAGGACATCTTCTCTAACTCCCGGAATTGTAGCAAATTCGTGAGTGACCCCAGCAATTCGGGTTGCGGTCACAGCTGTTCCTTCTAAGTTAGAGAGCAAAACCCGCCTCAGGGCATTCCCCACCGTAATGCCTTGACCCCTTTCTAGAGGTTCCAAGACAAACTTACTATATTGGCTTTGTGTTTTATTATCAGTTTTGGATTCGACACAATCGACAGTAAAGTCTTTTAGCTGCGCCACAGAGCAACCTCCCTTCATTAATTTCGTTATTTGTTATTCGAGATCCGTTATTTGTCGGTTGCCATTACTGTTTAATTAACAACAAATAACCAACAACTAATAACCAGCCGACTGTTCTAAACGCGACGACGCTTGGGCGGGCGGCACCCATTGTGGGGAATTGGGGTGACATCGCGAATGAGAGTAATTTCTAATCCCGCTCCCTGGAGAGCGCGAATGGCAGTTTCCCGACCGGCGCCAGGACCACTTACCATGACTTCAATTTGACGCATTCCTTGTTCAGTTGCCCGGCGACCGGCTTGGTCGGCTGCGGTTTGAGCAGCAAAAGGAGTGCCTTTTTTGGCTCCTTTAAAGCCACTTGAGCCCGCAGAGGCCCAAGAAATCACATCGCCTTTGGTATCTGAGATGGTAACGAGCGTATTGTTAAACGTGGACTGAATATGAGCAACGCCATTGGGAACGTTACGTTTGGTTTTTCTAGAGGAACTTTTTTTCGTTTGTCGCGCCATAAGGTTTTCGTTTTCCTGACTACTGATGATTGATTAACGTTCAAAGCAGCGACCCTCTTTTAATGAGGAGGGGTCATCTTTGACGGCAATTGCAATGGGAACAATGAATCTATTTCTTAGCTGGGGGTTTCTTTTTACCAGCAATCGCGAGTCGTTTCCCACGACGGGTGCGAGCATTGGTCCGAGTCCGCTGACCCCGTACCGGTAACCCAGAGCGGTGACGACGACCCCGGTAGGTGCCGATATCAACGAGACGCTTAATATTCATATTTTCTAAGCGCCGCAAATCCCCCTCAACTTGGTAATTTTCTTCAATATAAGACCGAAGGGTCGTTTCTTCATTTACATCCAGGTCTTTGGTTCGTGTATCCGGGTTAACGCCCGTTGCTGCTAAAATCTCTTGAGAACGGGATAAGCCAATTCCGTAAATGTAAGTGAGTGCAATTTCAACGCGTTTATCACGCGGAAGATCTACTCCTGCAATCCGTGCCACGTTTCTCTCCCTAATTGTTTTTTTCTGCTAAGATTTGGATAATTAGGTTTTATCCTTGACGTTGTTTATGCTTGGGATTGGAGCAAATTACCATTACTCGTCCTCTACGACGAATAACTCGGCAACGCTCACACATTTTTCGCACTGAAGGTCGAACTTTCATGGTCGTTTTGATAGACTACAAGCCTTTCATTATATCATGTTTGCAATATTATGTCAAAACCTCAAAGTTATCTTACTTTTTACGCAGACGATAGGTAATCCGTCCTTTTGTCAAATCATAAGGAGTTAACTCGACTTTGACTTTATCGCCGGGTAGAATTTTAATGTAGTTACGGCGAATTTTGCCAGAGATATGAGCGAGCACATTGAATCCGTTTTCTAAGTCCACACGAAACATCGCGTTAGGTAAGGACTCGGTAACGGTTCCTTCCATCTCAATTAAATCTTGTTTAGACATTGGGTTTAGTTTCTCCTCTAAGAGAGCATCGAATAACTTAGCTCTTCTGTAGAAAATTTGGGAAAAGAAGGCAAAGTTACCCATCGATAATCTTAGCAAAAATTCGCCAGGACAGGCTTTAGTACCCTTCTTTCATCGCTGTTTTAATGCGCTCAGTCACGGCTGAAAGGTGCTGATTGCCATCAACCTGTAAGAAGTGATTGCGTTGTTGATAAAAATGAATGAGGGCTTCAGTTTGGTTATGGAAAACATCTAACCGATGACGAATGGTATCTTTGGTATCATCTTTACGTCCCCGCCCTAATAACCGTTGCATGAGGATATCATCAGGAACATCTAAATAAATCACCAAGTCGTAAGCTGAGTTCAATTCACTTAACAGTTGGTCTAAAAATTCCGCTTGGTTAAGTGTGCGAGGAAAGCCATCCAAGATCCAGCCCGCTTTCGCATCGGTTTGTTGCAGCCGATCGCGCACTAATTCGGCTAAAACTTCATCCGGGACTAAATCGCCATTACTAACATAGGATTGGGCTTTTTGTCCGACTTCTGTTTGCTGCGCGATCGCGTTGCGTAAAATATCTCCAGTGGCAATATGAGGAATCTGGCAGGCTTCAGATAGCGCTTGGGCTTGTGTTCCTTTTCCTGCTCCCGGAGGTCCAAAAAAAATTAACCGAGAATATTGAGTCATTACTTGCTATTTATTTTTTGTTATGTTTTTTTGAAAAGACTAACAATCAACAACGAATAACCTATGATTAATTATTCATTGTTAATTGTTAATTGATTACTGTTTCACCATTCCTTCATAGCGTTGAGAGATCACACTACTTTGAATTTGCTTCGCCGTATCAATCGCAACCCCTACTAAAATTAAAAGCGAAGTTGCCCCCAATCCTTGGAAGGTGGTGACACCCGTTGCTGTTTCCACTGCTGTCGGAACAGTTGCCACAATTCCCAAGAAGATTGCCCCCAACAAAGTTAAGCGATTAATCACTTTTTGTAAATAATCACTAGTTGCTTTCCCTGGGCGAATCCCAGGAATACTAGCCCCCATTTTTTTCAAATTTTGAGACATATCCACTGGATTGACGACCAACGCCGCATAGAAGTAACTAAAGAAGAGAATCAACAGTAAATAAATGCTGACATATAGCCAAGGTGTTGGTCCACTGGGGTTCATGTAGGTGGAAATTTGAATTAAGACATCATTGATGAGTGCTCCAATTCCGGTTTGTTCTTCACCACCGCCCCCTTGAGTAAACTGAGCCAGTGAAGACGGCAAAATGAGCAGCGTCGATGCAAAAATAATGGGGAGGACACCGCCTTGGTTAACCCGCAAAGGAAGATAACTGGTTCGCTCTCGATATAAACGCCGTCCGACTTGGCGACGCGCTGAGACAATGGGAATCCGTCGTGTTCCCTCTTGAACAAAGACAATCCCCACAATCATGACGAGGAACACCAATGCCAAAATCAGCACCTGCGCCACTGCTTCTCGTCCACCGGTTTGAGCAAATTCAATGGTATTTCCCAACGTTCTTGGTAAGACAGCAACAATATTGACAAAAATTAATAATGAGGGACCGTTACCAATCCCTCGTTCTGTAATGAGCTCTGAGAGCCAAATGACAAACATTGACCCTGCCGTAAGAGCAATGACTGTCTTTAACAAAAAGATAGGACCCGGATTGTAAGCATAAGGTTGAACAAAAGTTGCCAAACCAAAACTGTTAAAAACAGCAGAAGCAAGGGCAACATAACGGGTAATTTGGGAAATTTTCCGTCGCCCGGCTTCCCCTTCATTTTTTTGTAAATTTTCTAAATAGGGAAGACCCGCAGTGAGTAACTGCATGATAATGGAAGCGTTAATGAAGGGAAGAATACCTAAGGCAAAAATCCCGACTGCCGATAAGCCACCGCCAGACAGGAAATTTAAAAATCCTGAAATGGGGCTATTTTGCACCGCTTCCGCAAAGCTAGCGCGATCAATTCCTGGAACAGGAATCCGCACACCCAATCGGACTAATAAAATGAGTCCGACTGTGATCAACAAGCGACTGCGCAACCCAGCCGCTTGTGCCATCTGCATAAATGTTTCTTGTGCGTTTGGGGTTCTTTCTCTACTAACAACCATGAAGGATTATTTCTCCCCGATATTGGAATTGACTAAACGTTGGATTGTAGTGAATTGACTGAAATGAATTAAGTCAATTCTTCACAGCTTCCCCCTGCCGATTCAATTTTTTGACGAGCACTTTTTGTAAAAGCATCCGCCTTCACTTGTAAAGGAATGTTGATTTCACCATCGCCTAAAATCTTAAGGGGACCTTCGGGATCGTTAATCAAACCCGCCTCAACCAGTGTTGTCAGGGTAACTTCTGTGTTTGGTTGTAAACCAGCTAACTTACCAACATTAATCGTAGTGTAGCGACGGGGGTTCACTCTCGTAAAGTGTTTGAGTTTAGGAACGCGCCGATAAAGGGGCATTTGACCCCCTTCAAAACCACGGAATGGACTAGGACCGGAACGAGCTTTTTGACCGCGCATTCCTTTGCCGCAACTGGCTCCTTGTCCGGCTGAAATGCCGCGTCCCAAACGACGACTCTGTTTACGAGAGCCTTTTTTGGGTTTTAATTCGTGTAGTTTCATAGTTTGATTGTTATTTGTGATTGAATAACCAATGACTAACGACAGACGTCTTATCGAATGTCTCTAGGAGAAAATTTGTTCTAGAGGCACACTCCGCTCGTTGGCTACCTCTTTGAAGGTGCGTAAGGACGCTAAGGCATCGATCGCGGCTCTGGCATTGTTTAGGGGATTGGAAGAACCCAACTGCTTAGCCAGAATATTTTTGACCCCAGACAGTTCGAGAACCGTCCGCACCGCGCCCCCAGCAATTACACCCGTACCGGGTGCTGCGGGACGAACCATCACTTTTGCTCCGCCAGCAAAACCATTAGCCCGGTGGGGAATGGAATTACTCTTAGTGATCGGAACATCAACCAGTTGTTTTTTGGCATCGGCAACGCCTTTGCGTACCGCACCAATCACATCACCGGCTTTGCCAACACCGACTCCCACTTGACCGCGATCATTGCCAACAACCACGATCGCGCGGAAGCTCAGTTTTTTACCGCCTTTAACCACTTTACTCACGCGTCGAATCTGAATCACGCGCTCTTGAAACTGGCTGTCTTCCTTTTTGCTTTGGTTTCGTTTTGCCATGATTTCCCCCTTAAAATTCTAGTCCGGCTTCACGAGCGGCATCCGCTAGGCTACGCACCCGCCCATGATAAACATTGCCCCCGCGATCAAAGACCACTTGTTTGATACCTTTTTCGATCGCGCGCTGCGCTACTAAGGTGCCCACTGCAGCAGAGGCCTCGCAAGTGCCCGTTGACTCTAAGGTTTGCCGTAAATTGGGATCGACGGTGGAAGCAGCGACTAAGGTATGTTGTTGCTTGTCGTCGATCACTTGTGCGTAAATATGCTGATGGGAACGAAACACTGCTAAACGAGGGCGTTCGGCAGTTCCTTCCACTTTGCGCCGAATCCGACGATGGCGCTGTTTGATCAGTTCTTTGCGATTGTTCTTCATGATTTCTATTTCTTCCCTGCTTTACCCGCTTTTTGTCGGACTTGTTCTCCCAGAAAGCGAATCCCTTTCCCTTTGTAGGGTTCTGGCGGACGAACAGCGCGAATGGTTGCTGTCAAGTTACCGACCAATTCTTTATTAATGCCACTAATAATGATTTCTGTATTTTTTTCCACGTTAATTTGAATCCCGTCGGGGGGGGTGATTTCAACGGGGTGGCTGTAACCGACGTTCAAGATTAAGTTGCGTCCTTGCACTTGCGCCCGATACCCTACCCCTTGAATTTGGAGGCGTCGTTCAAACCCTTGGGAGACCCCATGCACCATATTGGCAACGAGAGTGCGAGCTAAACCATGACGTTCCCGTGCTTTACGAGAATCATTGACTCGCTGTACCAAAATTTGATTGTCTTCTTGTTCAATGGTGACAAAATCAGGCATGGTCTGTTCTAATTCCCCTTTCGGTCCTTTGACTTTCACCTGTTTGCCATCAACGGTGATTTCTACTTTTTGGGGAATAGGAATCGGCAATTTACCAATCCGTGACATAATCAATGACTCCTTCAATCAATTCTGAATTTACCAGACATAGCAGAGAATTTCCCCGCCAATGCCCCGCTTACGGGCTTCGCGATCCGTCATAATACCGCTGGAGGTGGAGATAATGGCAATGCCAATTCCACCAAGGACGCGGGGCAGCTCTTTATGATTGGAATAGACTCTCAAACCCGGTCGACTCACCCGCATCAGTTTCTTGATAATGGGTTTGCGATTACGACCTTGATATCGTAACGAAATTAACACTTGTTTTTTCAAGCCTTCACCGACTTCTTCATAGCTATCGATAAAGCCTTCTTCTTTCAAAACGCGAGCAATGTTGCGGTTCATTTTGTTGTAAGGAACAACGGTTGTTTCGTGTTGAACCATGCAAGCATTGCGAATCCGCGTGAGCATATCCGAGATGGTATCTGTCGAGGCCATTAGTTGCTGTTTTCCCTCCTGTTCAAAGTACTTGAGAAGATTTATTGTTCTCGGAAGGGCATTCCCATCGCTTTGAGTAGGGCGCGACCTTCTTCATCGGTTTTGGCGGTAGTGATGATGGCAATATCCATCCCACGAATTTGATCAATATTGTCGTATTCAATTTCCGGGAAAAGAATTTGTTCTCGCAAGCCTAAGTTATAGTTACCGCGTCCATCAAAGCTGCGGGGACTAATCCCGCGAAAGTCCCGAATTCTAGGCAGGGCAACGTTGATTAAACGATCGAGGAAAGCATACATCCGTTCCCCCCGTAAGGTAACCATGACCCCGACGGGCATACCCTGGCGGACTTTAAAGCCCGCGATCGCTTTTTTTGCCCGAGTGACCACCGGTTTTTGACCGGTAATGGTGGCAATTTCTTGAACTGATAATTCTAAGGCTTTGGCATTTTGAGAAGCTTCTCCTAATCCTCGGTTCACGGTGACTTTCACCAATTTCGGAATTTCATGAACATTGCTGTAACTAAACTCTTTTTGGAGTTGGGGAGCAATGGTGTCAAAATAAGTCGTTTTTAGTCGCTGTGTCATAGTTTTTAGTCTCAAGTGAGTTTCCTGGGCTTGGTCAGGAATTGAGAAAGTTTAAAGTTAATCAATGATTTCGCCGGTTTTTTTGAGCATCCTCACTTTACGTCCATCTTCGGTGTAGGTATAGCTAATCCGAGAGGCGCAAGATTCTTTGTTGGAATAGAGCATCACGTTAGAGCTATGAATGGGGGCTTCAAAGGTGATAATTTGCCCTTTTTCCCCTTCTTGGGTGGGTTTTTGGTGCTTGGTCCGCACATTCACTCCTTCCACCACAACTCGTGATTCTTTCGGGATCACTCGTTGAATTTCGCCGACTTTGCCTTTGTCTTTTCCGGAAATGACTTGCACCGTGTCGCCTTTTTTGACGTGCATTTTGTACCGTTTCGGGGTGGTTTGCGTCCGATTTTTTCTAGGCATCTTACAAAACCTCCGGCGCTAGAGAAACAATTTTGGTAAAGTTTTTGTCCCGCAGTTCCCGAGCGACAGGACCGAAGACCCGGGTTCCTCTGGGATTATTATCGGCGTTGATAATGACTGCTGCGTTATCGTCAAAGCGAATACTCATCCCACTGTCTCGGCGTTCAGGATAACGAGTCCGTACAATCACGGCACGGATAATGTCAGATTTTTTCACTTGCATGTTGGGGAGGGCATCTTTGACAACGCCAATAATCACATCCCCAATTCGCCCGTAAGGACAGTTACCGGCGCGCATCACACGCAAGCATTGGATTTTACGAGCACCGCTGTTGTCAGCAACGTTAAGAATGGTCTCTTGTTGGATCATTGTTCTTCTGGTTCTGAGGTAAGAGCTTGAGGCGGTTCTTGACCGCTAGCCGATTCGATAATAGCTGCAACCGTCCAACGTTTGGTTTTTGAAAGAGGACGGGTTTCTTGGATGCGAACGCGATCGCCTTCTTGACAATCGTTGTTCTCATCGTGGACTTTGTAGCGTTTAGTCGTAACAACGGTTTTGCCATATTTCCGACTGGGGGCACGGTTTTCTACCGCTACCACAACGGTTTTCTGCATTTTGTTACTGACCACAACGCCAATCCGTTCTTTGGTTGTCATGGTTTATTTATTCCTCCGCTGTGTTGGATGAGGGAGTGGCTTGAGCAATTTCTCGTTCCCGTTCGACGGTGAGCAATTGCGCAATGCGATGCTTAAGATGCTTAAATTCATGAGGTTTCGCCTGATCTTCTTGGCGAGTTCCCTGTTTAAAGCGCAAATTGAAGAGTTCTCGTTTGGCAGCAATGATTTCTTGGGAGAGTTCTTCATCGCTTAACGCCCGTGCATCAGCAATTTTAGGTAAAGGCATAATTCCTCCTTATTCTTCACGGACTAAAAACTTCGTTTTGATCGGGAGTTTTTGGGCCGCCAGGCGCATTGCTTCTTGGGCAACGTCTTTATTCACGCCACCAATTTCAAACATGATGCGACCCGGTTTAACAACAGCGACCCAATATTCGGGGTTACCTTTCCCGGATCCCATCCGCGTTTCTGCCGCCCGCATGGTAATGGGTTTATCAGGAAAAATCCGAATCCAAATTTTTCCACCCCGACGGAGGTAGCGGTTCATCGCCCGACGAGCGGCTTCAATTTGGCGAGAGTTAATCCAGCAGGGTTCAATCGCTTGCAGGGCAAAATCACCAAAGTTGATGGTGTTCCCACGGTGAGAGAGCCCTTTCATTCGCCCTCTTTGTTGTTTCCGAAATTTTGTTCGCTTAGGACTTAGCATTGTTTTTTCTTACTTTGTTATCTGTCCTTTGTCCTTAGCCCTCGGTTATGACGTAACCAATGACTAATGACCAGTGACGAATGACTAATTTTCACCAGAACGATCTTCAAATTTTTGACGACGCGGTTGGCGACGGGGAGTTGGGGACGCTTCGGCTTGTTGGTCTTCGTCTTCGGGAAGAATTTCTCCTTTGAAGACCCAGACTTTGACGCCTAAAATGCCGTAGATGGTTTCTGCGGTGCGATAAGCATAATCAATATCGGCTCGGAGCGTATGTAGGGGCACCCGTCCTTCTCGTGTCCATTCCGTACGAGCAATTTCTGCTCCGTTGAGTCGCCCGCTGATTTGAATTTTGATGCCTTGTACTTCGGCACGCTGCGCCCGTTGCATGGCTTGACGAACGACGCGACGGAAGGAAACCCGACGTTCGAGCTGCTGAGTAATGTATTCTGCGATTAAAACCGCATCCGCATCAACACGAGCAACTTCACTAACATTGATACTAATTTGCCGGTTTCCACCAAGGAGCTGCTGGAGCCCAACGCGCAGAGATTCAATGCCGCTGCCGCCACGACCTACGACCACCCCAGGACGAGCGGTGTGAATTTGCAGGCTAATTTGATCGGCTTTGCGCTCAATTTCTGTGGCAGAAATCCCTGCATTATTCAGGGTTTTGTCGATGTAATTCCGAATTTGGAAGTCTTCTTGTAAGAGTTCGGGATAGCGCTTGGAATCGGCATACCAACAGGAAAGATGCTCTTTGGTAATGCCGAGTCGCAACCCGGTTGGATGAATCTTTTGTCCCATAATGTTTCTATTCTTCGGTAGTTGGCGCGACAGCGATGGTAATGTGACAGGTGGGTTTACGGATTTGGTAAGCACGTCCTTGGGCGCGAGGACGGAACCGTCTCAGGGTCGGTCCGCCATCGGCATAGGCTTTACTAATGATCAAGTTGGCGCGATCGAGCCCTTGATTATGCTCGGCATTAGCTGCTGCTGAACGCAGTGCCTTTAAAACCGGGTCACAGGCGCGGTACGGCATAAATTCTAAAATAATTAGCGCTTCTCGATAGGAGCGACCGCGAATTTGGTCTAGCACCCGTCGCACTTTATGGGGAGACATTCGGATATAGCGCGCGATCGCTTTGGTTTCAACACTGGTATCTACTGGCATAGTTTCCTCGCTAATTCTCTAACTTATCTCCGCGCTTTTTTATCGCTTTTGGCGTGTCCCTTAAAGGTGCGAGTGGGAGCAAATTCCCCTAATTTATGTCCGACCATTTGGTCACTGACAAAGACAGGGACATGTTGTCTGCCGTTGTAAACCGCGATGGTGTGTCCGACCATTTGCGGAATAATGGTGGAAGCGCGTTTCCAAGTTTTAATGACTTCTTTTTTGTCCACTGCGTTGAGTTGCTCAATTTTTTTGAGCAGTTTGTCGTCAACGTAAGGACCTTTCTTTAAAGAACGACCCATAATTTTTTTCCTTTTCTACTCTCTTTTGTTCGGGGTCAATCCGTTATGATGACCCTTATGAACGACGACGCACAATCAGTTTGTTGCTGTTTTTCTTCGCTTTGCGGGTTTTTGCCCCCAAAGTGGGTTTACCCCAAGGAGTGAGCGGGCTCGGACGACCAATGGGTGCCCGTCCTTCCCCACCGCCATGGGGGTGATCCACGGGGTTCATGACACTACCGCGGACTTTCGGACGACGTCCGAGGTGGCGCGATCGGCCTGCTTTGCCTAAGGTTAGGTTCCGGTGTTCGGCATTACCGACGCGACCAATGGTTGCTAGGCATTCTTGCCGCACCATCCGGACTTCTCGGGAGGGCAGTTTGAGACTAACATAGCCTTTTTCTCGAGCCACAACTTGCGCTGCAGTACCCGCGGCTCTGACAATTTGTCCGCCTTTCCCTGCAACGAGTTCAATATTGTGCACTTCCGTACCGAGAGGAATGCGGCTTAAGGGCGTCGCATTACCAATTTCAAATGGTGCATCGTCACCAGAAATGATCGTGTCGCCAACATTTAATTGGGCTGGCCAGAGGATATAGCGCTTTTCGCCATCTTGGTAATGTAAGAGAGCAATGCGAGCGTTACGGTTGGGATCGTACTCAATTGCAGCAACTTTAGCCGGTACATTATGCTTATTCCGACGAAAATCAATTTGGCGATAGCGACGTTTGTGACCGCCACCCCGACGACGACTGGTAATCACACCACGGTTATTTCGTCCTTTCTGGCGATGTTTATATTTTGTCAGAGACTTCTCGGGATTTGAGCGCGTGATTTCCGCAAAATCAGAAACCGTTGCTTGTCGGGTCCCTGGGGTATAAGGTCGATATGATCGAATACTCATAAGACGTTAAGTTTCGCGATAGGTGTTTAAACTTCAGGGAAGAGGGTGATTGTGTCTTCTTCAGCAAGGGTGACAATTGCTCGCTTGTATTGGGGTTTGGTTCCCATATATCTCCCCATTCGGCGTTTTTTCTGGGGTAAGTTTTGAACATTGACTTTTGTCACCTTCACATCAAAAAGCATTTCGATTGCTTTTTTGATCTCAGGCTTTGTCGCTTGTTTGGCAACGTCAAAAACGTACTTGTTTTGCTCTAATAGAATCGTTGCCTTTTCTGTAATGACGGGTTTGCGAACTAAATCAATTAATTCGCGCTCTTGTTTTTCAATCACTATACACCTCCTTGATTTTCTCGATCGCGCTTGGGGTGGTGACAATTTTCTGCGCCACTAAAATATCGTAGATATTCAAGCTATCAGCCCGTATTAACCGAACATTGGGCAGATTGCGAGCCGATAAAGTCACGTTTTCTGTCCATTCATCCAAAATAATTAACGTTTTCACCCCAGGCTCTACGCCCCAACGGCTCATCGCTTGTGCCAATTCTTTGGTTTTGGGCTGGGAAAATTGTTCCGCAAAGGGTTCTACCACGAGGAAATCTTCCCCTCGGCTCGCCAGCGCTGTTCTCAAGGCGAGACGCCGTTCTTTGCGATTCATTTTAATATTGAAATCACGAGGCTTCGGTCCAAAGATGACACCGCCACCGCGCCATAAGGGAGAACGACTCGAGCCGGCACGAGCGCGCCCGGTTCCTTTTTGCCGCCACGGTTTGCGTCCGCCGCCTCGCACTTCGGAGCGAGTTTTGGTCGAAGCCGTGCCCTGACGAGCATTTGTCGTTTGGCGAATTAGGGCTCGATGCACGATATGTTCGGCATTTTCTGGCTTAGCAACTTTCAGGTCTAAGCTTGCTTCCCCGACTGTTTCGCCTTGCCAATTTTTAACAGTACAATTAACCATAATTAACTCTTTCCATACCTGTCAGATGTATCAATGCGATCTAGCTCGCTTTTACACCGACTAAATTACTAGGCGTAATACTTAATAAGCTACCGGGTTTCCCAGGAACTGTTCCTTTAACGAGAAGGACATTTTTTTCCGTATCAACCCGAACCACTTGTAATTTGCGAGTGGTAACGGTTTTACCTCCCATACGACCTGCCATCCGGCTGCCAGGGTAAACCCGCCCTGGTGTGGTTCCCGGACCAATGGAACCGGGGAGGCGGTGGTTTTTAGAGCCGTGGCTCATCGGTCCCCGAGCAAAGCTGTGGCGCTTCTGATAACCGGCAAATCCCCGACCGATGCTCGTCCCTCTAACATCGACGAGTTGACCGGCGCTAAAGAGATCAGCGTTGAGCGCTTGTCCAAGCTGATAATTATCCGGATCAGGGACTCGATATTCTTTCAAATGACGAAGATTAGGGGCATCTGCCTTCTTGAGATGTCCCAGTTCCGGTTGAGTCAGTGCTTTTTCTTTTACCGTTTCATAACCCAGTTGCACTGCGCTATACCCATCTGTACTGGGTGTTTTGATTTGGGTGACTGTGCAAGGACCCACTTGAATAACGGTGACTGGAATAGCACTTCCTTCTTCTTGGTCAAAAATTTGAGTCATTCCTAGTTTTCGACCCATTAAACCAATAGACACAGGCGACCCCCCTTGTGTATAGACAACATAAGATTGAACCAAACAGCGTGACTGACTAACCGCACCCTAAACGGGACTGACGATCAGTCTGGTTTAGGGCTGTTTTTGTCCTCAATAACAGTTTCTTGAAAGCCCAGAGCCTTATTAATTGATCCTTACTTTTTGCTGGCAAACGAATGACAGCGAAGAGCAGGAATAAGAACTCTTGAGTGAATTCACCCAATATTCTCTGGCGACTCCTGGTTAGTCCTTGGCAACCCTGATTGAATCAAGGGTGAGGACTATCGACTTCCGTTTTGCTTCGTGCTGGGGGCTCCAACATTAATTCCTCTACCGCAATGTAATGTTAGGAAGCGAATGTTAATCGGAGCCAGCTTAGCAATGACTTAGAAATGGAGCTGCTTTTGCCGTTTAGGTTTCGCTAAGACTTAGAGAAAACTGGTAAGGGCTTCTCCAGTATCCTAACGAGACGACAATGTCGCTTTTTGAAGTTAGCTTGGGCTGATTCGTTAAGTGACAGCAACCTCCAGGCCAACAGTTTATCTGTTGCCAAAAGCAACATCAACTTGCTGTCTGCTGGGTCAACTGCACTGAATCCAGTTTTTGAGTCACAATCAAAAATAATATCAAATTTAAATAACTTATGCAACAAACAGGGCATTTTTTGATTGGGCAAGGAGTGTGTCAGAATAAGTTTGAGGATTTTTTAACAAAAATTAAAGCAGAACATGGCACTACTAACGACAGGTAATAAATTTCTCCGTGATTTAGAAGAGTCCGGTGCGCTTGGTGTTTACGCTCCCTTAGAAGGCGGGTTTGAAGGACGATATCAGCGTCGGTTACGAACCAAAGGTTATGTGACACTTCATCTCTCAGCCAAGGGCTTAGGAGACCCTGCTTCCTATTTCAAAGGGATTCATGGGGTCCGCCATCCTCATCTGGGGAAGAAAAATATTGGTCAGGGAGCTGAGGTTGGTGATGTTTATTTTTTACCACCGATTGTTGATTCTCAATTAGAAATTTTGCCCGAGAATAAAAAAGGTCTAGTTTTGTGGCTTATTGAGGGTTTTGTTTTCTCCCGCCAAGAATTAAGTTATTTGGCCAAATTTCATGAAATTGAACCGAGAGTGAAAGTGGTGGTTGAACTCGGCGGCGATCGCGCGTTCCGTTGGGAAAAACTATCATCTGTGTTAGCAGCTGCGTAAGCAAGTGAGGAAGGTGAAGCCGTGGACAAAAATGCTTTAATTCGCGATCGCGATTACACATTACTCATTGACAAAAGTCAAAGTATGTCAACGCAAGACCAACCGGGGGGAAAATCCCGTTGGGAAGTGGCTCAAGAATCAACTTATGCGTTGGCAAAACAATGCGAAGCCTATGATTCAGATGGGATTACCGTCTATTTATTTTCCAGTCGCTTTAAACGATACGATCACGTCACTTCAAATAAGGTGAACGAAATTTATGCGGAAAATGATCCCATGGGGAAAACTAACTTATATGGGGTCTTACAACATGCATTAGAGAACTATTTTCGACGCAAAGCCAATGGAGAAGCCAATGCCAATGGCGAAACGTTCTTAGTCATTACTGATGGCGAACCGGAAGATCGCAAAGGGGTGATCCAGTTAATTATTGAAATGTCCCGTCGCGTGGAACGAGATGATGAAATTGGCATTTCCTTTATTCAAGTCGGCGATGATCCCAAAGTCACTGAATATCTGAAAGCCCTCGATGACCAACTTCTTGATGCTGGGGCAAAGTTTGATATTGTTGATACCATTACGATGACAGAAATGGGCAATCGTCCTTTATCGGAGGTGTTATTAAAAGCCCTAACAGACTAACTATTTTAATTTTGCCCCCAGGCAGCAGAGACTTGGGGGCTTAAGTCGTTACGCTATCTCGAGAAAATCTAAAGACAGCATGATGAGTGATCAATGGCTAATGGTTTATAATTCCAATGCTGAAGATTAATTCCTTATCCCCAGCTCAACGTTATCTTCTGAATTGTGTCGTGAGTGTGGGTTCCCTGATTTTTTGTGCTTTGCTCTTACCCACTCGTTTACCCGGAACGGTTTTACTGGGGTTGGGACCACATTGGTTGTTAATTTGGGTGGTTGCTTGGAGTATTAAACGCCAACCCTGGCAAGGGGGAATAGCTGGTATTGCTGCCGGACTCATTCAAGATGGGATGACCCTTTCTAATCCATCTCATGTCTTTAGTCTGGCGTTAGTCGGTTTCTTAACCGGACGTATTGATAAGGAAAAATATATTCAAGAGGACTTCATTTCAATCGCGCTGATCGTTTTTATTATGGCAGTTGTGGCGGAAACGTTGACTGCTGCGCAATATACTCTATTTGATTTTTCGCGTTTGGTTGCCATTTGGACCCAACACCAACAAATTGCCCTAGTTTCGGCATTACTGAGTAGTCTGTGGGCACCAGTGGTTTATTATCCCTTAAATTACTGCTGGGAACACCTGGAAGCGGATTAATTAAGACAGAGTTCTTCGAGACGATGCGCCGTATTCAAAAGGTTGCTTTCAATGTAATCGGGTTGAAATTGTTGGAGATAATTACCGCTACGAATCCCGCAAGTGAGCGCGATCGCGCAAATTCCCAAGGCTTGTGCTGCTAAAACATCAGCTTCTGTATCTCCAACCATACAAGCATTGTGATGACCTTGTTCTCTTAAGGCTTGCTTCAACAGCATCGTTTTGCATTCCACATTATTGGCATAAGCCACTGTTTCATCACTGGTGCCATAAACACCGCTCAATAAACGCAGCAAACCATAATTTCTCAGCAACTGAGTAACTTGTTCCTGACAGCGCAAGGTGACAACAACCAGACGCACCCCTTGGGAATGGAGAGTCGCCAGTGCCCAATTGACTCCTTGGTGAAACTTATCCTTCCTTAATAAAAACGGTTCATTGACAATTTCCCTCACTTGTTGGACAAAATAAGGAATATGCTGAATTTTTAAACCAGAGCGCAAAGCAATTTCCTGATCACAAACCCGTTCTTGTTTCATTTGCCAAAACTGTTCTTTACTTAAAGGAGTCGGCAGCAAGTGGCACTGATAACTTTGATAATAATTGCAGGTTCGATCCAAAGCAATTTGATAAGTATTGTAATAACGGTCAGACACATCCACAAGTGGACCATCAAAATCACAAAATACGGTCAATCCTTGACTCTGTCGACATTTTTCCGAAAAAGATGCAGTTTTTGGTATAGTTTCTAGAACCATAAAGTTTGTACTGAGGAAGGACATTTTCGTAAAGCTTCTTTACTTTAGCAATTTTTAGATAAGTTTTCGAGTGTTTTTAGTGTTTTTTGAATTAGAAAAACTTATAGAAATAACCAAAATCGCAAACTATAACAAACGTAAGTTGACTCAATGGACAATATAACCGGCTCTACAGCAATTGGCACTCCTTTTGATCAGGCAATGATGCAACGCTGTCTGCAACTCGCTCGTCACGGCATCGGCAAAACGTCGCCCAATCCTTTAGTCGGTGCTGTCATTGTCCAGCAGGGAAAAATTGTTGGCGAAGGCTATCATCCCGGCATTGGTCAACCCCACGCTGAAGTTTTTGCCCTTCGTCAAGCCGGAGAGCAAGCGATTGGTGCAACATTATACGTCAATCTTGAACCCTGCAATCATTATGGACGCACCCCTCCCTGTTCCGAAGCAGTGATTGCCTCCGGAATTAAGAAAGTGGTGATTGGCATGGCTGATCCCAATACTACCGCTGCTGGTGGTAGACAACGTCTGGAGAAAGCAGGGATTTCAGTGGTCGTTGGGGTTGAAGAAAAGGCGTGTCGGCAGCTCAATGCGGGTTTTATCCATCGGGTTCTCTATCAACGTCCCTTCGGAATTTTTAAATATGCCATGACCTTAGATGGCAAAATTGCCACCACAATTGGACATAGTGCTTGGGTTACAGATATTCCCGCACGAAACCGAGTTTATCAAGAACGTTCTCAGTGCGACGCCGTCATTGTTGGCGGGAATACAGTCCGTCAAGATAATCCCTACTTGACCACTCATCACTTAACCAAACAGAACCCATTACGAATTGTGATGAGTCGGAGTTTAGCGTTATCCCCAGCAGCCCATATTTTCCAAACTGAGCAAGCCGCAACCTTAGTCTTAACCGAACAGGCTGATTTAGAGACAGCCAGACAACTGGAAAATCAGGGAGTAGAAGTACTTCAATTATCCCCTTTAACCCCAGAAACAGTGATGAAATATTTGTATGAACGCGGTTTATCAAGAGTTTTATGGGAATGCGGTGGCACCTTAGCAGCCAGTGCAATTAAAGAAGGCGCAGTGCAACAAATTTTAGCGTTTATGGCACCCAAAATTATCGGGGGTGTGAGCGCACCGACACCCGTGGGAGAGTTAGACTTCAAGCAAATGACAGAAGCATTAATGTTAGAAGATATCACTTGGGAACAATTAGGAGATGACTATCTCTTAACGGGCAATATTGCTCCTTCTTTTTGGGAAAATCGGATGATTAAAGTAAAAAGTGATTGAAATGAAAGCATAATCACGTTATCGGTAGCGATCAATCTCTTTTGAGAGATGAGTTTGACACAACTTAAATTATTGTCTTCATCCAGGATCATTTTGAAGTGATACTTCTCGCAAGAGTGTAACTTAATTTATCAGCAATTCCTTCGATCCAAGTTTCATCTTGTTTTGTATAACTTCGGGGTGCATTAGCAGCCACGATCAAAGCGCCTTCGTTGCCAATGGGTTGACAAATAACTGCTTGTGTATTTTCGGGGAGGTAATCAAATTCAATTTTTCCGGGATAAAGGTTTAAATTAACAAGATAAACAGGTTTTTGTTTCGCTAAAACTCTTTGCAGGATATTACCGGGAGTGACGTCTGCTTTTTGAGCTAATATACCTCGCCGGAGCAAAACTTGCCCTTGATAATAAACGAGCAGCGATCGCGTTGGCGTATTGGTTAATAATAAATGAGACGCCCAAGCTAACTCGGTTTTTGCGTCTTCGGATAAATCAGAGGCTAACTCAAAGCCTTCTTCTCCCACTAATGGGACCGCTTCCGGAGAACGAGGCTGTACTCGTTGCCAAATCAGTCCCACTAAAATTAAAATCGCACTGAGTAACACCCCAATGGCATCGGATCGCGCTTGGGATGAACTCAATTCCGGGGTGAGCAGACGATTCAGTAATAAAAGAGTTCCCCCTAGCCCCCCAACAACGAGGGGCAACAGGCGTAAAACCCGATTGGGATCAGCAGTTTTCATAAACAAGCAATCATTGAGATTTTTCCTCCCCAACTTCGGTCACTCGCTGGAACATATAACCCGTTCCTCTAGCGGTCAAAATGAGTTCTGGATTACTGGGATCATCTTCCAGTTTTGCCCTTAAACGAGAAATGTGGACATCTACCACCCGAGTGTCCACGTGACGTTCCGGTGTATACCCCCAAACTTCTTGCAAAATCTCAGAGCGAGAAAAAGCTTCCCCCGAACGACCGACCATGAGTTCCAGGAGGCTGAACTCCATACCCGTTAAGCGAATCCGTTCGTCTCCTTTATAGACTTGGCGGCGGTTGGTATCAATTTTAATCGACCCCACTTGGATCACCCCAGAACTGGGAATACCGGATAGACCTTCTTTATCCACCCGTCTTAAAACTGAACGGATCCGGGCTTCTAATTCTTTGGGAGAAAAGGGCTTCACGACATAATCATCAGCCCCCAATTCTAAACCGGTAATCCGGTCGGCAACATCTCCCAGCGCCGTTAGCATGATAATAGGAATGTCCGATTCTTTGCGGAGTTCTTGGCAAACGCCATACCCATCTAACTTGGGCATCATCACATCTAAAACAACGAGATCGGGATGATTTTCTTTAAAGGTAGCAATTGCTTCTTCTCCATCCGCAGCAGTGACAACATCGTAGCCAATCATTGACAAACGAGTTTCTAAGATCCGACGAATACTTGCTTCGTCGTCAACGACTAAAATTTTTTCTTTATGATTTTCCAAATTTCTCAACACTCCTTATTGTTCTACCAGTTGCTGATCCTAAATGTTTTTGATGAGTCTTTCTATTTCTAGAATATCCTTTAGTAAAAGATTCCTAGAGACTAAGTTATCTCTGATTGCCGAAAATAATCGATGTCCTAAGGTTCGTTTTAGGTTTACAAACTGTAACCGTATATCTTAACAATTTAAAACAATTTAAAACAAATTGAACCCAAAAAATTAATGTTAATTTAAAATGTCGAAACCAAAAATAATCCATGTTTGCAATATTTGTGGTACCGAACATAACCAATGGTTTGGAAAATGTTCCGGTTGTGGAGAATTTGGGACCCTAGAAGAAGAAGTACTGACGCAAGCAAGCGCCAACCCTCGCAGTGGATGGCAATCTAATAAATATCCCACTTCTGTTAATAAAAATAAACCCCCCCAACCCCGGGTTTCCTTAAAATTTTCTCAAATTCAAGATGATGAACAGCCTCGTTTTCCATCCGGCTATGTGGAGTTAGATCGGGTATTGGGTGGCGGCATTGTTCCCGGTTCTTTGGTGTTAATTGGTGGTGATCCCGGAATTGGCAAATCAACGTTGTTATTACAGGTTGCCAATCAAACCGCACAAATGCAACGGACACTGTATGTTTCTGCCGAAGAGTCTGGGCAACAGGTGAAGTTACGGGCTTCGCGTTTAGGAGTGGGCTTAACCGATTGGCCCACCGAGGAGAAAAATGCTGTGGCAGAAAGCAACGGTCATACCCCAAAGAGTATGAGTCATGAAAATCTTTATGTTCTACCCGAAACAGACTTAGAAGAAATTTTACGAGAATTAGAATCGCTGAAGCCGGTGTTAGCGATTATTGATAGTATTCAAACCCTCTATTTTGCCTCTCTGAGTTCAGCACCCGGTTCGGTGGCGCAAGTGCGGGAGTGTACCTCTGCTTTGATGCAGGTAGCCAAACGAGAAAATATTACGCTGTTGATTGTTGGTCATGTGACCAAAGAAGGCGCGATCGCGGGACCCAGAGTTTTAGAGCATTTAGTGGATACGGTGCTTTATTTTGAAGGAGATCGCTACGCTTCTCACCGCCTTTTACGTTCCGTCAAAAACCGCTTTGGGGCAACTCATGAAATTGGGGTGTTTGAAATGATTGATCATGGGTTGCGGGAAGTGGAAAATCCGTCGGAACTGTTTTTAGGCAATCGCGATGAATCGGTTCCTGGAACCGCAATTGTTGTCGCCTGTGAAGGCACTCGCCCGATTGTTGTGGAATTGCAAGCGTTGGTCAGTCCCACCAGTTACACCTCCCCTCGGCGGGCAACCACAGGTGTCGATTATAACCGCCTCCAACAAATTTTAGCCGTACTCGAAAAACGGGTGGGGGTTCCCCTTTCTAAATTGGATGCTTATGTCGCCACTGCCGGTGGTTTAGGTGTGGAAGAACCAGCAGCAGATTTGGGCATCGCTGTGGCAGTGGTCGCCAGTTTTCGCGATCGCGTTGTCGATCCGAGAACAGCACTCATTGGTGAAGTGGGCTTAGGCGGACAAGTGCGGTTAGTCGCCCAGTTAGAATTGCGGATTAAGGAGGCTGCGAAATTAGGATTTCAGCGCGCCATTATTCCCAAAGGACAAAGTTTACCGGATATGGGCATTGAATTAGTTGCCGTTGGTACTGTTATTGACGCGATCGTCGCTGCTATTCCCTCTCAGCCTCGTTACGGTGGAGAAGAAGATGTCCTTTCCGATGAAGAATAATCAGGTCATTGGCCAAGTGAATGAGGGAGTAACCAATGACCAATGACCAATAACTAACTCTCAACAAACTTCAAGTACTGATTGCTCAATGCCTTCACCGCTGTTTCATACAACTGTTTCCCGTGTTCAGGAGTCGCCAGCGCCGGATTAGAACCCATTCTGCCATCAGGATAATGACGACGGAAATCTTCAGCACCGTAAATGGGGTACCCAGAAGCCACTTCTTTTTCGAGAAAAGCTGACTTAATTGCCTCTGGATAAGCATATTGGGTGAGTGCTACTTCACTTGGAGTCGCGTGGGATCCTTCTTCATCGCCATAGAAAGCTTTGGCTAATTCACGAACTTCACGACACATAAACCAATTGGAAACTTGACAATACACCTGATCCGCTTCCGGTAGCTTTAATTCTGCAAGATGGGCATAGGTTTGAGCAAATGCTGCTTTGAGTGTGGCAATATTGCCGCCATGACCATTAATAAAAAAGAATCGCTGAAACCCAGAAGACGCTAAACTAGTAGTGATATCTTGGATGAGTTGGATCAAAGTGGTCGGGCGTAAACTGACGCTTCCTGGAAATGCGAGATGATGTAAGGCCATACCCACATTAATCGTTGGCGCCACTAAAGCATTGGTAGCTTCTCCTACCCCTTTGGCAATGACCTCTGCGCAAATCGCATCCGTTCCAATTAAGCCCGTTGGTCCATGTTGTTCCGTTGAACCAATGGGAATAATAATGCCTCGGGACTGTTCTAAGTACTGTTCCACTTCTTGCCAAGTCTGTAAGTGCAGCAACATAAGCAATGCGATTGATTAATTTCTAGTCAACTCCACTTTAAACCTTAAAAAAACGAATATTTTCCCTAAACTGTCCCATTTTGAGATATATGTTAGCTAGAGCGTCCAAAACATAATGGAGTCTTATGCTGTCTCTTGATATACCAAAAGCTTCTCCCAGTCAGGAATTTACCCAATCTGCCCGTATCCTGGTGGTAGAAGATGAAGACTTAATTCGAGAAATGTTGGTTCTCTCCTTACAAGAAGAAGGGTACGAAGTTTCCATTGCTACTGATGGACGCACCGCTTCTAACCTATTACAAACAGAAGAACCCAGCAGCTCAGAATTTCCTTATGACCTCATTGTTTTAGATTTAATGCTACCCCAGATTAATGGGTTAGATATTTGTCGTTGGTTGCGCTATCAAGGCAACATTGTGCCCGTCCTGATCTTAAGTGCTAAAGCCAGTGAAACCGACCGTGTTTTGGGTTTAGAAGTCGGTGCCGATGATTATATTACTAAGCCTTTTAGTATGCCCGAGTTTATTGCTCGCTGTCGGGCGTTATTACGAAGACAACGGTTTAGTAGCCTCCCGCAAACGCCAGTTCTGCAATACCAAGATATTACCCTCTTTCCCCAAGAATGTCGGGTCACGGTTCGCGGTGAAGAAATCAGTCTTTCCCCAAAAGAATTTAGATTGCTGGAATTATTTATCAGTTCTCCGCGTCGCGTTTGGTCAAGAGAACAACTGATCGAACAAATTTGGGGTCCCGATTTTCTCGGTGATACAAAAACAGTTGATGTTCATATTCGCTGGTTGCGAGAAAAATTAGAACCCGATCCTTCTCAGCCCACTTATATTGTTACTGTACGCGGGTTTGGCTATCGGTTTGGTTAAGCGTAAGCAATCGTTGTCAGCGATCAAAAATCATCTCATCTCAACTGTCTAGAGAGCGGTTATCCTTTAACACAGAGGATCGATTCGATTATTCAAACCTTCATGACTCTCACCCTACTCTTGACCTTTGCGATCGGCTTAACCGTTGGACTGCTCATTAGTTATCTCCAAAGACGTTCTTCACAAAAAACATTACGTCAACTTTTAAAGGATTTGTCCGGTCACTCTCCAGACAATATCTCTTTACCGCTGAGTAATCGTTTACGACGAGAAATTCTGCGCATCCAAGGTCATGCGAATCAGTTACAAACTCAACTCGATATTTGGCAAGATTTAATTGATGTTGCCCCTATTGGTTATATCCAAGTTGATGGAGAAAATCAGTTATTATGGTGTAATCGACAAGCGCAACAACTGCTTCGGCTAGATCGCTGGCAGCCGGGTCAAGTCCGCCTCCTTCTAGAATTAGTCCGTTCTTATGAACTCGACCAACTCATTGAAGAAACGCGCCACAACAAACAGCCTCAAACCCAAGAATGGGTTTTCCATACCACCGAAATTTCTCCTGAAACTACGACTCAATCGCAATCGTCTAATCAAACCTTTACCCTTTCTGTTGCTCTCAAAGGCTCAAGTTATCCACTACCGGAAGATGGGGTGGGTGTCTTCTTAGAAAATCAACAACCCCTAGTTGAACTATCACAACGCTCTGATCGTCTCTTCTCTGATCTCACCCACGAACTCAGAACTCCTCTAACGTCCATTCGCCTCGTTGCAGAAGCCTTACAAACTCGCTTGCAACCTCCGGAAAGTCGCTGGGTTGAACAAATGTTGCAAGAAGCCAATCGACTGATTCGTCTGATTGAAGATTGGTTGGAAATTTCGCAACTGGAAAAAAGACCGCAGCAAAATCTTAAAACTGATTTTTTTGACCTCCATACTCTGATTACTTCTGCTTGGGAAACGCTCAACCCCTTAGCCGAGCAAAAACAAGTACAACTAATTTATCAAGGAGAACAGTCTTTGTGTATTACGGCTGATCATTCCCGCCTCACTCAAGTTTTTCTCAATCTTTTTGATAACGCAATTAAATATAGTCCTCCTGACAGTAATATCTGGGTTAATCTCGTTTTATTACCCTCTCATCGGATTAATAAACCAGAAGATTGGGTACAAATTAACGTGATCGATCAAGGTCAAGGCTTATCTAAAACCGATATTTTACGAGTATTTGATCGTCTTTACCGAGGGAACGAAGCTTCAGCAGAAAAACCTAACAATAGTGATCACTCAAATATAGGATTTCAGTCTTCAGGGACAGGATTAGGTTTATCCATTACTCGACAAATTGTTCTTGCTCACGGCGGAAGAATTCAAGCCAAAAATCATCCTGAAACAGGGGGGGCGTGGTTACAAATTGAGCTTCCCAATGCCAGTTTAGAAGAAACACCCTCTGATTCTCCTGAAGAATAATTGGTAATTTCACGAGTTGTCGCTTTTTATAAAGGAAGACTAGATTAGTTATAGATCAGCAATCAAAATTTTCTACGTGGAAACGCTCCACTATACAATGTGTTGAGTTATAAGCCTTCTCAAAATAAAGAGACTCGAAATTCTTACTTTGACCGCTCATTAAAACGGGTCGAGCAGGATGTTTTGCGAATGGGGGCATTAGTTGAGCAATCTTTTCGTTTAAGTCATGAAGCTCTTTTTCACCAAAATTTAGAAGTCGTTCAACAAATTAACGATCTGGATGAACAAATTGACAAATATTATCGACAGATTGAACTCGATTGCGCTGCATTAATGACGTTGCAGGCTCCAGTGGCAAGTGATTTACGAGTCATTAGTGCTTTTATGCAACTGATTCGAGATTTAGAGCGTATTGGTGATTATGCAGAAGATTTGGCAGAATTTGCCATTAAATTATTCCCTTACTCTCCTCATCCCTGTTTATCAGAGGTGGCTGCTATGTCTCACCAAACCCAGATGATGCTAGCCGCTAGTCTGGTGGCTTTAGCTGATTTAGACGCAACGGCTGGCAAAAGAGTCAAACAAATGGATGATATTGTTGATGATGCTTATGATCATCTCTACACAGTTCTGGCGAAAAATAGTAATGTGGAAGGCGCGATCGAGCCAATTTTATTATTAGGATTAATTATTCGTCATTTAGAACGGATGGCGGATCATGCCACGAATATTGGTCAGCGAGTGGCTTATATTGTCACCGGCGATCGCGCTTAAACGATTGATGATCACCATGGAGTTCGAGAATTAGGTAGGAGAGAGAACGCTTGCCAAGAGTACGAGTTCGTCAGCATGTTAACCCCCTTAGTGAAAAATATCAGACCCCTCCCACTCCTCCTCATTGGGAAAAGGTCTATTCCAATCTCAGCAAGCCTTTTTTCTTAGATATTGGCGCAGCTAGAGGGCGCTTTCTTTTAGAGATGGCGCAAGTGCAACCCGACTATAATTATTTGGGCTTGGAAGTTCGCGAACCCCTCGTTATTGAAGCGAACCGCATCCGGGATGAACTGTCTTTAACCAATCTCCATTACCTCTTCTGCCAAGTTAATATTTCCCTGGATACTCTATTAGCATCTCTTCCCCCACAGGCGCTGCATTTCGTGACCATTCAATTTCCTGATCCTTGGTTCAAAAAACGCCATGCGAAACGACGGATTGTGCAACCCGAATTAGTTGAGACTCTCGCTGAGTATCTCCAATCAGGAGGTCAAGTTTTTCTACAGTCTGATGTCCAGTTTGTCATCGAGGAAATGATTCGTCATTTTATGGCGCATGCTGCCTTTAGCAGAGAAATTCCTTTTTGGCTTCCTGAAAATCCGCTTCCTGTGGCGACTGAGCGAGAAAAAAGTACCCTGCAACAAAATGAGCCAGTTTATCGCACCTTGTTTCGCAAAACATAGCACCTACAGTAGTTTCATACTTAAATCCAACCAACTGGCTTGAGTAATCGGCGCACTGGTAGAGATATAGTCAACCCCCGTTTCCGCAACCTCGCGAATGGTTTCTAAGGTAATGTTGCCGGAGGCTTCGATCTTGATGCTTTTACCACTGCTGCGGATGAATTGCACCATTTCTTTCATCAAAGACGGCGACATATTATCCAGCATAATGATATCGACATCCGTGGTCAGGGCTTCTTTGACTTCTGCTGAGGTGGTTGTTTCGACTTCAATCGTGAGGGGATAGGGTAACGTTGCCCGGACTTGCGCGATCGCGTTTTTAATTCCCCCTGCCACTTGAATATGATTGTCTTTGATCATTGCGGCATCGTCTAAGCCAAACCGATGGTTAACAGCACCCCCCAATTGGGTCGCGTATTTCTCTAGACTTCTTAATCCTGGGGTGGTTTTACGAGTATCCACAAGCTGCGTCGGCAAATCAGCAATTTTTTCCACATAGCTGCGGGTGAGGGTGGCAATTCCGCTCAAATGCATAACTACATTTAAAGCAACGCGCTCACCACTTAACAGAATAGTGGGTTGGGCACGACAGCGTAAGATTTCTTGTTGGTGATCACAGGCTTCTCCTTCGCTCACTTGCGGATGCCAATCAATTTCTCCAAGAAGACTAAAAATTTTTTCTGCTAAGGGCAAGCCAGCAATGACACCGGGTTGTTTAGCCAGCCACATGGCCTGTTGAGGAATTCCATTCCTCTCAATCAGGGCGGAGGCAGCGCGATCGCCCCGTCCAATATCTTCCCGTAACCATTCCTGTAGTAAAGGCTCGATGAGGATGTTGGGTGGCAGTGTCATCATAAAAACTTTCCCTTTCTCTCCAGCTGCAGTCGGTGTCTTTAGTTATTCTAACGGTTCTAGGGGCTGGAACCCCCATCAAATAAGGGGAAAGAAAAAAAGTCAAAAAAAATGGTTTCAGGGGTTGACACCCAGAGAAATAAGGTCTATATTGGTTAATGCGCTCGAAACGGAGGCAACGCAAACGCCGCCGCAACGAGGCACCGAACCTAGACAAACTTAATAGTTGGAAAAGCCTTAAAGTTAACTATATATAGTTAACGCTTCCACGTCAAACATATTTCTAAGGAAACGCAATTTAGAGACGAAAGCAAGGCTGAAAACGCCAAGCAATTGTCATGAAGAGCCATCGGCTCTCAACATGGAGAGTTTGATCCTGGCTCAGGATGAACGCTGGCGGCGTGCTTAACACATGCAAGTCGAACGCAGCCTTCGGGCTGAGTGGCGGACGGGTGAGTAACGCGTGAGAAT
>JAAANX010000031.1 GCA_009909085.1 Cyanobacteria bacterium GSL.Bin1
CAGAAAGCGATGGCGAACCTTGAAAAGCAGTTTCAACGTTTACCAGGATTAGAGAAATGGTTTGTTGAGATTGGAGCTAAACCTGGATCACTTTCGGATAACTTTTTTCTTGGATTACTCTTAATGAATGGATTAGCCTATAAGTCTTTGTGGGTAAAGGGCTGCGGCGTTTCTCCACTATAGGTTTCTGCAATGTGTCCATTACCAGTAACTTGATATTTGTAAGTCACCAAGCCTTCTAAACCCACAGGACCTCGTGGGGGCATTTTTTGGGTGCTAATCCCGACTTCTGCACCAAAGCCATAACGAAATCCATCGGAGAAACGAGTGGAACAATTGTGGAAGACGCCGGCTGCATCGACTTGGTTGAGGAAGGTTTGAGCGAGTTGAGCATTTTCCGTCAGGATCGCTTCGGTGTGTCGAGACCCATAAGTGTTGATATGTGCCATGGCAGCTTCAGCATTATCGACCACTTTCACGGCTAAAACTAAACCCCCGTATTCTGTTGACCAGTCTTCTACGGTTGCTGTCTCAATTTGCGGTAAAATTTCACGAGTCCGTTCATCACCCCGTAAGGTTACGCCTTTTTCTGTTATCGCTTTTTCTAGCTGCGGTAAAAAGTCCTTGGCAACGGCACGATGAACGAGTAAGGTTTCCAGAGCATTACAAGCAGCAGGGTATTGCGTTTTCGAGTCTACGGTAATGGTTACAGCTTGTTCGATATCAACGGCTTCATCAACATAGATGTGACAAATACCGTCCGCGTGACCTAATACCGGAATGCGGGTATTTTCTTGAATAAAGCGCACAAAGGAATTGGAACCTCTGGGAATAATTAGATCAACATAGTGATCTAAGGACAACAGTTCCTGGATTTCGCCCCGAGTCGTGAGGAGTTGTACTACTTCTGGGGGGACATCAGTTGTTGCTAACGCCTCATGGATGACTTTCGTTAAGGTTTGACAGGAGTTGAGGGCTTCTTTTCCCCCTTTCAAAATGACGCCATTGCCTGACTTAATCGCCAAGCTGGTAATTTGAATGAGGGCATCGGGACGGGCTTCAAAAATGACCCCTAATACACCCACTGGACAACTGATCCGTTTGAGAATTAAGTCAGTATCCAGTTCCCGATGAATTTGAGTAGCACCAATGGGATCCGGTAGGTTTGCCACATCTGTGACCCCCGCGATCGCGCTTTGTAATTTTGTCCGATCCAGTTTTAATCTGGCTTGCAGGGCTTCCGGAATGCCATCTTTTTTCGCTTGTTCACAGTCTGTAGCGTTCGCTGCGACAATTTCATCCTGGTGAGTGGTAAGGGCTTGCGCGATCGCGCTTAACGCCTGGTTCCGTTGTGCTGTGGATAAAACGGCGAGTTGTTGCGCTGCCTTTTGCGTTTGTTGAGCCAGATCTGATAAAGCATCCGGTGTCGTTTGTGAGGCTACCATTGAGACTAATTCGACTATACGATCAAGTGCGTTTATTGTATCGTAGATTTTGATAAGTTTTATACCATTTGCCCAGATCCCCTCTTTTGTCTAGGTTTCATGACCCTCGCAAAATCGAGTGAGAGGCCCTGTATTCTATCCCCGAAGATATAATCATTTTACTTCTCTAACGGGGGAGGTATGACGCCATCTTGAAAAGCGTGGCTCAATTAATGGTTGACACAGTTTCAGATGAGGAACAACCATGACCATTCAGGCTTACGCTGCAAAAGAAGCAGGTGCCCAATTACAGAAAGCGCCGCACGCGCCAAGCGTCTTTAAGACGTTGGACGGGGCGTATAAACGTCTGGGGAGACCCCAGACGCTACTCCCCTCATCTAAGGCGCGTTAACTGAGAGATTCGATATCTCGAAGTTAACCAACCTAAAAATTTCTGCTACAATCAACTTATTAGCTAGAGGCGCGATTAATCCTCACTTCCTCGTCGCTTCGCTCCTGCGTCGCTGCGGTCTCTAAAAACGTTAGCTTCCTAACGGAAGTACCAGTAAAACCAAGACAATTTAAGTTTCTAAACTGTAGGGTGGGGCGCATCCAAACAGTATAATCAACGCTTTTGGAGAGAACACCCTCTGGAGCTAAAAGAACTCGTTTCTGGAAGTTGTAAGGTGTCTCGATGAATTAAGAATCCAACGCGCTTTTAGCCGTTGGAGCGTCAAAACCGTTTACCTATGATCCCGGTGCGTTAGGCAGCGAAGAAGTTGAAATTGACGTTCAATACTGTGGCATTTGTCATAGTGATGTCAGTATTGTTGATAATGATTGGGGCGTTTCTCAATATCCGGTAGTTCCCGGTCATGAAGTCGTCGGGACAGTTGCTGCTGTCGGTGATACGGTTCAAAATCTTGCGATTGGCGAACAAGTGGGCTTAGGCTGGTTTTCGAGTTCTTGCATGAGTTGCGAGTGGTGCTTATCTGGTGACCATAATCTTTGTCATGATTCTGAACAAACCATTGTTGGACGCTACGGCGGCTTTGCCGATAAGGTACGGGCTCATCAAAACTGGGTGTTTCGTCTTCCCGAAGGTTTAAATCCCGAAACTGCAGGACCGTTATTTTGTGGCGGAATTACCGTTTTTAACCCGATTGTGCAGTTAAATATCAAAAGCAGCGATCGCGTTGGCGTGATTGGTATCGGTGGCTTAGGTCACATGGCACTGCAATTTTTGAAAGCATGGGGCTGTGAAGTCACTGCCTTTTCTGGAAGTGCTGAAAAAGAAACTGAAGCCCGCAACTTGGGGGCGCATCATTTTGTTAATTCTCGCGATCCAGAAGCGGTGAAAGCGGTGAAAAGCAGCTTTGATGTCATTCTCTCTACTGTTAATGGAGATTTAGATTGGGAAACCTATATGGCTGCATTGCGTCCTCGCGGTCGTCTTCATTTTCTGGGTGTACCGCCCAATCCTATTGCCGTGCAAATGTTTTCGTTACTTTTTGGACAAAAATCCATTTCTGCCAGTCCAGTGGGTAGCCCAGGCGTAACAAAACAAATGCTAGAATTTCTCGCCCGTAAACAACTAGAACCAATGGTCGAATTTTATCCGTTTGACAAAGTGAACGAAGCAATGGATCAACTTCGCCATGGCAAACCCCGCTACCGTATTGTTTTAAAACGTTAACTGTTTAATCATCAGGTGGGCCCCACCACCTGAGTTCTTAATTAGAATTTTTTGCATTATTAATAAAAATTAAAGTATTACAGCCTGTCTTTTGCTTCTTGATTTGATTTGTCCTATCTTCTAAAGGGCGATTTCAATGTGAATATCAATGATCAAAAAAATCATCGTCTCTCTAATCTTAGGATGCTATCTTTTTCTGGCTTCTCCCGCTCATGCTGATCCAAATGGCAAACAAATTTTTCAAGCGAATTGTGCCGTTTGTCATGCTAATGGTGCTAACCGGATTGTGGCTAATAAAACTCTGAAAAAAGATGCATTGGCGCAGTATAATATGGACTCTAAAGAGGCAATCGTCATGCAAATCAAACAGGGAAAAAGTGCGATGCCTGCTTTTCTAGGACGACTGAATGAATCACAAATTGAAGTGGTTGCTGAATATGTTTTAAGCCAAGCTGAAAAGGGATGGTAAGTCGTGTCGGGTGCATTATTGAAATTAATGCACCTTATTTATCTTTAAATCTGTTAGATAAAGCATTAGAAAATAGCGTTATTTTTATAATATTTAAACCTTTGCGTCACCTGGTTTACGAGAACAAGAATCAGAGTTAATGGAAACAGTCTATCGCGCGATCGCGCAAGCCATTGACCCCAATGCTCAAGAGTATATCCGTAAACACGCCGCGAATAAAGAGCACTATTGAATCTCTCTTGTTTGGTCGCCGCAGAACTTTCATTACCGTTAGCCCTTCCGTGCAACAAGTCTTACCTGAATTAAGATAAGGAGGGAGAAAAAAACAGGTCATATAATTTTTGTATCCATAACTGAGTTATTAATGAGAATTTCTATGAAAGCACGTTAGAATAACTACTTATTCGCGCATCGTTGGCACCATTTTCCCCCGTGACTTCCTATGCAAATTCTTCACGGCACTTGGATTCCCGAGACTGGCAATCCGTTTATTCAAACCGGTCAATTTTATCTGTGGGTTGAAACAACGCAAAAAAAGACATTTCGTCAACCTCAGCAACGTCACCCTTGGCAACTGACAAAATCGGACTTAGCCACTCTATTAACCAGTGAATTAGGAATTAAACCGCCTGAATTTCATACGCTAGAAGAACTGATTGAACCGCGTTACTTTTTACTCCCAACTATTGACGATCAGCCGCTTCCGTCTTTAGAGTTATCCCGCTATTTAGAAACTGAACTTCCAGATTCCTTTGACTGGCAATATTGGCAGGTTGATAGTTATTCGACTCTATCTCTAACCAAAACTGGCACGAATCGGAAGAACTGGGTGAATTCAGTGATTCCTCTCCTTAATGACCTTCATTTCATTACCTTGCATCGCCTCAGTGAAATTCAAATGGGGTCAGATTTATTATTTTGGTTTCATTTCACCCAAGCCCTGAAACAGATTATTCTTAAAGATCAATATATTCCAGCGTTGAAATATCGGGAGTTAAAACCGCAAAAGAAAACCAGCAGCAAGTCTAAGCGTAAGTCTAAAACTGCTACTCCATTTGAAATTTATCCCGGTTGGGAATTGATTGGAGAAGAGTATGAAACCTTACTGAATGAATCCGTTGAGTCAATGCCGTTGATGTGCGCTGCGGGATTCGCCGAACCACCAGAAACGCCACAGTTTTATGATCGCGCTTCTCTCCTCCATCACTTTTCGGAATGCTTACTCACCGAAATTGTCACCCATACTTACACCACGAAAGGGTTCGAGAAACAGATTGCCGATTCAATCCTTGAAGATTGCTTAAACCGAGCGAATGGAGGTACCTATTGGACTTCTAATGATGCTTTAGAACAGTATAAACAATGGCAAACTTGGCGCGATCGCGTTGTTTCCACGCATACCAGTCAAGCCTTTTACCTGTATTTCCATTTGCAAGAACCCCCAAAACCAGAAGATTCTTGGATTTTAGAATTTCAAGTTGCCCCGAAATCTGACCCCTCCCTACGAGTTTCCCTCAATGATTATTGGCGGATGCGCCCGGATCAACAAGAACCAATGAAACAGCAATTAGGGGAGGAGTTTGAAAAACATCTACTGTTGAACTTGGGTTATGCTGCGCGCATTTACCCGGATCTGTGGCGAGGACTCGAAACAGACCAACCGGTCGGTATTTTTCTCAACCTTGATGGCGCGTTCAACTTTCTCAAAGAATCGGCTTGGGTGTTAGAAAATGCCGGTTATAAAGTGATTGTTCCGGCTTGGTGGACACCGCAAGGACGACAACGGGCAAAAGTGAAGTTAAAAGCCAGTAGCAAATCCGGGAGTCCGAGTGATGACAGCCAGAGTTATTTTTCCTTGGATACCTTAGTGCAATATCAATATGAATTAGCAATTGGCGATGAACCGGTTACAGAAGAAGAATGGCAGCAACTGATTGAGGCAAAAACGCCGTTGGTGAAGTTTCGTGGTCAGTGGATGGAACTGAACCAAGACAAGATGAAGCAGATGCTGGAGTTTTGGAAAAAACACCAAGAAGAGAATCCAGAACTGTCTTTGCTGGAGTTTATGAAACTGACAGCAGAAGGGGAGGAGGAGGAATTAGAAGTTGAGTGCGATCGCGAGGATTCTCTTGCCCAAATGCTGAGTAAGCTGAACAATCAGCAACAATTTCAGTTAATCACCACACCCGAAGCCTTCCAAGGTACATTAAGAGACTACCAAAAGCGCGGACTCTCTTGGTTGCAATACTTGGAACAGTTGGGACTCAATGGCTGTCTTGCCGATGATATGGGCTTAGGGAAAACGATTCAGGTGATTGCCCGTTTATTGCAAGAACGAGAAACGAATGTCGCTGAAATTCCGCCGACGTTACTGATTGCACCGACTTCTGTTGTCGGGAACTGGTATCACGAAATTCAAAAATTTGCCCCACAGCTAAACGTAATTATCCATCATGGCAGCGATCGCGCCAAAGAAACGGCTGCTTTTGAAGAAAACTGTGCCAATCAGGATATCATTATCACCTCCTTTGCCCTCGCCCGCAAAGATGCCAAACTCTTCAAAGCCATGACCTGGCATCGCATTGTCTTGGATGAAGCGCAAAACATCAAAAATCCCAAAGCTGCCCTCACCAAAGCCATTCTAAAATTTTCCGCCCCGCATCGCCTTGCCCTCACCGGAACCCCCATTGAGAACCGCTTACTGGATTTGTGGTCGATCTTCAACTTTTTGAACCCCGGCTATCTGGGAACGCAAGCGCAGTTTCGCCGGAACTTTGAACTCCCGATTCAAAAAGATAATAATCGTCGCCAGTCCGCAACCCTGAAAAAATTAGTGGAACCCTTCATTCTGCGTCGAGTGAAAACGGATCAAGCGATTATTAAAGACTTACCGGATAAAGTCGAACAAAAACTGTACTGCAATCTAACGAAAGAACAAGCCTCCCTCTACGAAGCCGTTGTCAAAGATGTGGAAAAACAACTCGCCGAAGCCGAAGGAATGCAGCGTAAAGGCTTGATTCTCGCAACGCTGGCGAAATTAAAACAGGTGTGTAACCATCCCATGCAGTTTTTACAGGATGGGAGTGAATTTACCACAGCGCGATCGCATAAACTCACTCGCCTTTCTGAAATGGTAGAAGAAGCAATGACCGAAGGCGACAGTCTCTTAGTCTTTACGCAATTTACTGAAATCGGCACTGCCCTGGAAAAATACTTGCGCCACGAATGTCATTACAATACTTACTATCTGCACGGGGGAACGACTCAGAAGAAACGGGAAGCGATGATCAGCGAGTTTCAAAGCCCCGAAACTGAACCTTCGGTCTTTATTTTATCCCTAAAAGCTGGTGGCGTGGGAATCACCCTAACCAAAGCCAACCATGTGTTTCACTTTGATCGCTGGTGGAACCCTTCGGTCGAAAATCAAGCCACCGATCGCGCTTTCCGCATTGGGCAACAGAAAAACGTATTTGTTCACAAGTTCGTTACTACGGGGACTTTAGAAGAACGAATTGACGAGATGATTGAAGATAAGAAAAAACTGGCTGGATCAATTGTTGGATCAGATGAATCTTGGTTAACGGAACTGGATGATAACGCGTTTCGAGAACTGATTTCCCTCAACAAAACTGCCATTATGGAGTAAGAATTATGCTGGAGGTCAACAATATCTCTATCCCCATTGAATTGCCGATGCAACAAATTGCTAAGTTTTGTCAACGTTGGCAAGTCATTGAATTTGCCCTGTTTGGTTCAGTTCTAAGGAATGATTTTCGTCCAGATAGTGATGTTGATGTCATGGTGCAATTTCATCCAGATGCTCACCCGAAGTTTAGAACACTAGATCAAATGGAAGCAGAACTAAAAACGATATTTCATCGCGAGGTTGACTTAATTACTCGTGAAGGCATTGAAGCCAGTCGCAACGACTTACGCCGTCGTGAAATTCTTTCCTCGATGCAAGTGATTTATGCAAAATGATGAATCCTCTGTTACTCGACAAACTCAAAACGCATCCTGAGTTGCTGTCGGATGAAGCGAGTCAGCAATACACCATTACCGATGTCAGTTGGGAAACTTACGAAGCCCTTTTGACAGACTTGGGGGATAATTTCTCAGGGTTGCGGGTTCATTATTTAGAGGGAGTCTTGGAAATTACAATGCCCAGTCGTCAGCATGAAGTGTTTAAAGAAAACATTGGACGACTGCTTGGGGTTTATTTTGAAGAAACGCGCACCCGTTTTTATAGTTTAGGATCAACCACCTTTAGAAATGAAGCCAAACGACGCGGGGCAGAACCTGATTTATCGTTTTGTATTGGTACCAACAAAGCCTTACCAGATATTGCGATTGAAGTGATTAAAACCAGTGGCGCGATCAATAAATTAGCCATTTACCAAGGCTTAAATGTTGCAGAGGTCTGGTTCTGGCAAGAGAATCGCTTTACACTTTATCATTTAGGAGATCAGGAATATGAGCAAAGGGAATTTAGCCAATTTCTTCCTGATTTAGATTTCAACTTGCTGGCAAGTTATGTAACCTATTCGGAACCGTTGGATGCAGTGCTGGAATATCGGCAAGCCCTATATCAAAGAAGAGAATGACTATCAGCACAATTGAATTCTCGAGTAAACAAATTACTGATTCTTTCAATATAGGTAATTCAGCGACCTAAGTTTATACTATATAATAATTTTGATGACAAAAATATATTGATAGGCAATAAAAAATTTCTTTATTTAAATAATGTAATATTAGTGATAACGTCCATATAGTTTTAGCGTTTTGCCCTTTGGAGAGTCATAGATAGAATAGAAGCTTTTGCTCTAATAGATAGTTATACTACTAATGACGAAACTGGGTGCAACACTTTAAAGCTACACGCTAGCTAGATTTTCATGCAGAATCATGTCTACATTAAGCAACGTTGATATAGAAAAAGAACTGATTCAGGGAAACATCCTAATATATCCATTCAAGAGGGACAATATTAAAGGAGCAAGCTACAACTTTACAGTTGGACAATTCGCGTATCGAATTCCTGATAACCCAAATGATGCCAAGAGCAGCTATGAAAGTGTTTATGATTCTGTCAACAAGAGAATTGTTCTTCCTCCAAAATCTACAGTTCTTGTAGCAACCAATGAATCCATCTGGGTCTCCCCAAAAATAGCTGGTACTTACCACTCTAAAGTTAAATTAGTATCCAAAGGAATAGGGCATATAGGTACTACTCTCGATCCAGGTTATCTAGGAGTTGCTTTAGTTGCATTACACAACCTATCTGAAAGCGAAGTGCCTCTGCAAGTAGAAGAAGAGACTTTTGTGTCAATCACTTTTCATTACCTAAAGACCCAAGCAACTGTAGAACATGACAATGACCCAGGACGTCCTGATTTAGTAGCTATGATAGCTCCTAATGAAGAAGATAGAAAATGGCTAGAAATTCATTACAGAAGGAATAAAAACGAGTTGAAAAAGGCTTTAAATGAGGATTCTGACTTTGAGAAATTTAAGAAGTCTTACTCAGAAAAATGGCGAAGAGTTCTTGATTATATGCCTTATATAATTTGCTTGATCTTAATTGCTTTAGGTGTTTATTTAAGTAATTTTTCTTCTAACAAGCGCATTGATTTCTTCGCAGATAAACTTACTACAGGTGCCTTGGCAGTTGTTATTGTTCAAATATTCTCTGACATGAGACGTAGAGACTGAGCCATGGCTTCTTTCAGTACGATAAATTAGTAGTTATTTGATCTAAAGACATGAAGCTTAAAATAAAAAAAATTCACGAGTCAGCTATTATTCCTTCCTACGCTCATCAAGGGGATGTTGGTATGGATCTATACTCTATTGATGAGGTAGAAATTGCTTCTGGTGAGACAACTCTCATACATACTGGAATTACAATAGAGCTACCTCAAGGAACTGAAGCTCAGATACGTCCTCGTAGTGGTTTGGCTCTTAAACATTCAGTTACAGTTTTAAATACACCAGGAACTATTGATGAAGGTTACCGAGGTGAGATTGGTGTAATTTTGATCAACCATGGCAAAAGTGCCTTTAAGGTTGCTAAAGGTATGAAAATTGCTCAAATGGTTATTAAGCCAGTTCTTTATGTAGAAGTTGACGAGGTTGATAAATTAGGTCAAAGTTCAAGAGGACAAGGAGGATTTGGTTCAACAGGAACATGATGAACTGATTGGACATAAATGCTAACTAGGAAGCATTAGAAGTAATGACGGATGAGGAAATAGATTACTCCGACATCCCGCCTTTGACTGAGGAGTTTTTTGCAAAAGCGACTTTGCAAGTTCCCGCTACTCAAGCTCATAATTTAATTCAGCTTGATCCTGATGTTATGGCATGGTTTCAGTCTCAAAGTACAGAATACAAAACTCTGATTAACTCAGTTTTGCGCCGTTATATTGAGAACAACAGTGATCAACAAGCGAGCTAAGCCTGCGCGATTGTACCAAGATTTTTATGATGACGTTAAGTTACCCATCCCTTGAGTTGCCTTGGTTTGACTGAGTTCTATGCAGTGATTTTTGTCCTGAGAACGATACAGCAAGAGAAGGGAAATAAAAGTCCAGCGTACAATAGTGAATAGACTGTAAGATAGGTTTGCCATGAGTATTAGCCTTACTCCTGACCAGGAACGCTTTATTCAAACCAAGCTACAAGCTGGCAAGTATCGTTCTGCTGAAGAGATTTTAGAAGTTGCTCTGCGATTATTAGAGGAGTACGATCGCGCCGAATCCGAATGGGTTGAAGATGTTCGAGTCAAGATTGATGCAGCCATTGAGGCTTCCAATCATACTGCACCGATTGATGGTGAAACATTCGTTAATAGTATTCTAGAGCGGTTCCATCAAGGAAATTAGGCATGAGTCGCTATGTTATCAACCTTCTTGCCAGCCAAGATCTCAACGAAATTGCGGATTACTTTGCTGAAAATAGTCTTGAAGCGGGTGAGCGATTCTTTAATGCGTTTAATCGTAAGTGTCAGCAACTTGTCGCTTTTCCAAACAGCGGTAAAAGCTACGCAGAAATTCGACCTGAACTCCGAGGGATATCTTTAGAGGGGTTCATCATTTTTTACAGAATTCTTGATAATGGCATTGAAATCTTGAGAGTTGTCAGTGGTCGTCGTGATTTCCCATCACTGTTTGAAGAATCCAGTTGATGATTATTGATGATTCCCTTCTCCCTTTGAAAACAACTTGCTAATCCAAACTGTATGGATACAGATTTTTGAGGTCATAACACATGAAAGTGATTAAGTGCAATTCATATCTAGCTATTTCAGCTACTCTAGTGAATGTGGATATCCTAACTAAAGACCTATGACATTCCCTGAATTGCTTCCTGTGGTTAGTCGGC
>JAAANX010000032.1 GCA_009909085.1 Cyanobacteria bacterium GSL.Bin1
GGTGTTCCTGAGCCTGTCGAAGGATGTCCTGTCGGACTTTTATTTGTTTGGTGACGATTCATCCCCCACTAATCTGACGCTATAGTGGGGGTCTTCTCGTCACATTAAGATAATTGAGATAAATAAAGTAAAATAAAGGTAATTTCGGTGAAAAAAATTAAATTCATCGAACCAGCTCAGTAGTTTTTATTGTAACTTCTTTGAGCAAACATCTAGCCTGAACATTTTACAGTTTAAATACACAGTTCTTCCTCTCAATTCCGACTCCCTAGCCAGAGACACAAGCCCGAACGGTTGCTACAACAGACTGAGCAAGAGCATCCAAATCATATCCCCCTTCCAAGCCGAATAAAATACAAGGAGTTATGGAGAGGCACATTTCGGTCAACTGTCGATAATCATCAGGGGCAAGGGCAATTTCTGCCAAAGGATCCGCTGCATTCGCATCATAACCGGCGCTGACTAACAGTAAATCAGGTTCAAACTGACTTAAAAATGGCATCACCTGTTCCTCAATAACGGGTTGATACTCATTCCAAGTACTGCCTGCTGACAGGGGAAGATTGAGCACATTATTGTAAGCCCCTTGCTCTTCTGCTTGACCCGTTCCCGGATAGCAAGGAGACTGATGCAGGGAACAGTAAATAATATCTGGCGAATTTTCCACCAAAGACTGAGTCCCATTGCCATGATGAACATCCCAATCGAGAATTGCCACCCGATTCACTTGTGGTTTGGTTAAAGCATAATGCGCCGCGATCGCGCAATTAGAAAACAAGCAAAA
Source organism: Cyanobacteria bacterium GSL.Bin1 (assembly GCA_009909085.1). NCBI lineage: Bacteria > Bacillati > Cyanobacteriota > Cyanobacteria bacterium GSL.Bin1. The sequence goes on from JAAANX010000032.1 coordinate 785, forward strand.
CCCCATTCCCCGTTGCCTCTCCGCATGATGTCCCGGCGGACGCGCCAATACCAATGCTGGTTGATGGTTAGTCAACACTTGATCCACCCCATCGAACCAAGCACTCACTGCCAACAGAGCAACCTCGTAACTATCTGCAGAAACGCCTGTATCCATATCAAGTCTGCCGCCCCCCTGTTTAGCAAGTTGCGCCACTTCTTCCACATAGTCAGGACTATGGAGTTTCTCTACCCAAGAATGAATATCTCGTTCCTGATGCGGGGTGGGTTCTTGCCAGTCTAGCTCGTTTTCTTTAAACGTCGTGCGGAGTGCCTCAACAATTGCTTTTAGACGCTCGGGTCGCTCTGGATGTAAACGTCCGGTTCGGTGTTTGAGAAACTGGTCAGAATAGATAGTCGGCAACATAATTGGGAGAGATTTATGAATACAGAATGCGGTCGCCAATACCAACGGCAAGAGAGTGAACCCCTTGATCAATTTCGCGATCATTCAGCTATTTTAGCTTAACTGTACCGATGAATCCTTAATCAGAATTATTCAATTCTGCCGTAATAAGCAATTACTTCAATTTGAGACAATTCTTCACGCTTTAGCCAAGCCCACATCTGATCGCCAAGGGAAAAATGCCACCATTCTTGGGGATGTTGGCGAAATCCAGCCGTGACCATGATCTGTTTGAGGAGTTCTCGTCGTTGTTGATAGAGTTGTGCAGAGGGGGTGGTACGATTTTGATAAAAATCAGGGAAAGATCGCTCAGAAATTTCATCAATTTCACCCCCAAAATCAATGGTTTCTCCCTTTTCGTTAACCAAAGTAATATCAACGGCAGCGCCGGTACTATGCGGTGGCGGTGTTTTCGGATTATGGCTGGGTTGCGCCCAGAATTTTGCCACTTGTTGCACAATTTCTTGATCTGATAAGCTGGAAGATTGTTGACGCAGCATATCAAAGGTATACTCAACCATAAACTGTTGCACCGCTAAGGGTCGGTAGGCATCAAAAATTTGAATCTGCCAAGCCGGGTATTCTTTTTGGAGCTGGTTTTGAGCATGCTGTAGCGCTTTCAATACGCCCTGACGGACCCAATAAGGAGAAACCTTGCCATAGGGCGCGCCCAACTTTTGGTAAGGGTGAGGTGTAACAAAGGCAAACTCAGAGGTGGGAATCATAACCAAATCTTCACCGCACTCTTGAATTGGAATTTGTTGGTAGGGTTTAGTCATGAGCGTTTTTTGTAGTCTCCCATACAACTTAACGCAGCCGTGTCGGTGACAATTTTAGATGACAATTGATAAGTATGAGCGTGATCGTGCCTTGCGTAGCCAACCTCCGATCAAATCTAAATCTGTAAGTGCTCTCAACTGTTCTGTCACGTACTCGACCATCGCACTGCATACCGTGGCAACCGCTCTGATGTCACACTATGACATTGATGAAGTGAAAGCCTGTCAATTTTGGTATCATGGTCTAAGTGATATTTATCATATTGAAACAGTTAGCGCACGCTATATTTTTCGGATCTCTCATCATCATTGGCGATCGCGCTCCGATATTCAATTTGAACTGGAATTCCTCAGGTTTTTACGACACCATGGGCTGCCCGTGGCATCTCCAATTCCCACCAACACGGGAGAACTCTGCTTAGAAATCACTGCCCCAGAAGGGGAACGTTATGGGACTCTGTTTGAATATGCCCAAGGATCGGTTCCCATTGGCGATTTTGACTGCACTCAAAGCCATCGCTTAGGCGAAACCGTTGCGAAACTGCATCGAGTGAGTTACCACTTTTCTCCCGGCAGCCAACGCTCGTCCTTGACCCCAGAATTGATGATCGACGATTCCTTGGCAATCATTATTCCTTTTTTTGAAAAACGCCCTTGGGATTGGGAAACCTTATGCGCGATCGCGCAACGCACCAAAGAACAACTGCACAATTTACCCCAAACTCCCCCCTTTTGGACAGTCTGCTGGGGCGATCCCCATAGCGGCAATACGCACTTTACCGACAATCATCAATTGACTCTCTTCGACTTTGATCAATGTGGCTATAGTTGGCGCGCCTTTGATATTGCAAAGTTCCGTCAAGTCTCACTGCAAGCCGGATGTGGTCCCAAAATCCGCAAAGCTTTCCTGCAAGGATATCAAACCATTACTGCTTTGAGTCAGTTGGAAATGGACTGTTTACAAGCCCTTACCGTGGCTGCCTTTATTTGGGCTTGGGGGATTAATCTCAACCGTGCCATGTGTTTTGAATACAGCCGTCTTGATCATCGCTACTTTACCCGTCGCTTAGAACACCTGAAGCAGTTACACGCTGACAATAGTCGGATCTTTTGAGAGTGTTAGCAGGATTCTCGGTTTCGGCAAGATAGCCGGTTCGATGGCTAATTCAAAGGCAGTATAATTCCCTTCTAAATTTTGGACAATGGTGCGAGTATTTACTATCAGCATTCCTAAATAAGAGTTCGCTTCGCTGTTGGGTGCGCCGATGGAGTCGGAATAAAGTTCTGGTTCGGCTAATTTAACCCCGGCTTCATTCGCTACAGTTTTAATTAAAGTGGGATTAATTGTGGTTTCGGCAAAAATCGCCGGTACATTACTTTCTTTAACGGCATTTGACAGGTTTTTAACGGTTTGCGCACTGGGTTGTTCTTCGGTACTAATACCAATTAAGGTTCCAGTGACTTCTAAACCGTAGGCGCGAGCATAGTATTGAAAGGCATCATGAGTGGTAACCAGTTGTCGCTGATCGGCAGGAATGGTTTGAATTTGTTGGATGATCCAACTGTCGAGTTGCTCTAATTTTTCTGTATATTCTGCTGCATTTTCTCGAAATTCGGCTTCATCTTCTGGAGACAGTTCAATGAGGCGATCGCGAATCGCATTGACCATCGCGATCACGTTTTCAGCATCGCCCCAAACATGGGGATCAGGCACTCTTTGACCGTCATAATCATAGTCAAAAGGGGTGACCACTTCTCCCACTGCCAATGTTTTCTCTTCACTAATTCCCGTCCCCTTCATCACCTTAATCAATTCTGGTTCTAAATTATGACCGTTATAAAAAATGAGATCCGCTTCTTCCATCGCCCGACTATCCGCAGGTACCGGTTCATAAACGTGGGGATCCGCGCCCGGTTCAAGAATGCCAGTGACTTTGATTTCATCGCCGCCCACTTGTTTTGTCCAGTCGGTAATCATGGTGCTGGTGGTAACAACATTCGGTTTTTCATTTTCTCCAGCATTGCGATTGCTGGGGGTAGTTTCGCTACAGCTACTGATCACAAGCCCCGTGAGGACACCCACCATTGCAAGCCAGGATTTAGGGAACAAATGAGTCATCATGCTTTTTTCCTCAGTGAATAAATTTATTTCATTATCTTTTCATTTTTAATGGAAATTATGCTACCATAGCCCAAAGCATTTTCACAATTGTTTCATTTTTGAGCTACGCTCAAATTAAGGAGGGTAAATTAGCGATGACGAGTATCAGTTTTCCACGGAATCCCGCAGCAAGTATTCAGATTTCGGATTTAGAAGTTCAGTATCGGCGAGTGCTAGCCTTAAAGGAAGTGAATTGTCAAGTGAGTCCCGGACGGGTGACGGGAATGATTGGTCCGAATGGGGCGGGAAAAAGTACTTTGATTAAAGCGATGCTGGGATTAGTCAATCCGGTTCGGGGAAGGGTTCATTTTCGAGAACAACCGCTGCGGGAACAGTTGGAGAGGGTGGCTTATTTACCGCAACGGTCTAAAATTGATTGGACCTATCCCGCGACGGTTTGGGATGTGGTGATGATGGGACGAATTCGGAAAACGGGCTGGTTTAACCGCTTTTCCACGGTCTCGCGACGGGTTGCAAATGAGGCGTTAGAACGAGTCGGAATGAGTGAATTTCGCGATCGCGCGATCGGACAACTCTCTGGCGGGCAACAACAGCGGGTATTTATTGCGAAAGCCCTGGCAGAAGAAGCCCATATTTTCTGTTTTGATGAACCGCTTGCAGGCATTGATCAAAAAACGGAGCAAGTCATTTTCGATCTCCTCCACGAACTGGCAGATGCGGGAAAAATTGTTTTAGTGGTGCATCACGATTTAGGAGAATCCATTCGCAATTTTGATGATTTGATTTTGTTAAACCGAGAGTTAGTGGCGTATGGGGCGCGACAAACGGTTTTAAATGCGAGGAACTTAGAACAAGCTTACGGCGCTCAAGTGGCATTTTTCTCGGAACACGCTGCATGAGGGAAAGAAACTGATGTGGGAAACTTTAATTGAACCGTTGCAATATAGCTTTATGCAGCGATCGCTGGTTGCTGCTATTTTAGTGGGGATTATTTGTGCTACTGTGGGAACTTATTTGATGGTACAGCGACTGGCACTGCTGGGGGAGGCTGTCAGTCACTCGGTTTTACCGGGGTTAGCCATTGCATTTATTTTAGGGATTGATATTTTTGTTGGCGCGTTTATTGCGGGGGTCATTAGTGCGGTAATGATTGCTTGGGTGAGGACGCGATCGCCGATTAAAGAAGATGCTGCAATGGGGATTATTTATTCGGCTTTTTTTTCCTTGGGGATTACCTTAATCTCCATTGTTCAAAAGAATAATAAAGTGGATTTGTTGCACTTTCTCTTTGGTAATATTCTGGGCGTGACGACCAGAGATGTCATCAATACCGCTGCGATTACTGTCATTGTTTTGACTGTTATCATCCTCCTCTATAAAGAATTGCTCTTTTATACTTTTGACCCCGAAGGGGCGCAAGCGGCGGGATTACCGATCAATCTGCTCGACTTTGGCTTAATTATTTTAATGTCGCTGACGATTGTCGCGAGTCTGACCACCGTCGGTTTAGCACTTGTGGTGGCGATGTTAATTACCCCGGGTGCAACTGCATATTTACTAGTGAAACGCTTACAGCAGATGATGATTTTCGGGTCAATCATTGGCGTCATTTCTAGTATCAGCGGCATGTATTTAAGTTACTACTTTAATATTCCTTCCGGTCCCGCGATCGTAATGGTGGCGTTTGGCTTCTTTATGCTGGCGTTCTTGTTTAGTCCCACTCAGGGCGTTTTAACTAATCCCAGTACACAAGGGTCTGGACAATCACAAATTTGGCGGGAGATTAAAGGGTTACTGGCTACCAAGCAGTAACCTCTTTACAGAAATCGCCGTAAAGCCCACGTGCTTTAGCCGTGGGATATAAGGGGGGAGTTGAGGGGTTCAATGCCCCGAAAACGACCAAATCCTCACGCTTGGCTCCGGTACGATCTGTGTTATACTTTAATTAAGTTACGCCAATATCTTCAGCGTTAAATGATTGTTCTAGAGTTCAAACTTAAAGGAAAGAAAACTCAATATTCAGCCATTGATGAAGCCATTCGCACGGCTCAGTTTGTGCGAAACAAATGTCTTCGCTATTGGATGGATCATGAAAACATCAGTCGCAAATTGTTGTATCGTTATAATACTCAATTGCGAAAAGAATTTCCTTTGGTTAAAGAGCTTAACTCAACAGCTTGTCAGGCATCAGTTGAAAGATGTTGGTCTTCAATTGCTCGTTTTTATGATCACTGTCAAAAACAACTAGCTGGTCAAAAGGGGTCTCCAAAGTTTAAGAAGAATTCTCGCTCTATTGAGTATAAACAATCGGGGTGGAAGCTTATTGATCCGAAACACATTGAGTTCACTGATCAAAAAGGGATTGGAAAACTTAAACTTATTGGAACTTGGGATTTGGGTTTTTATTCAGAAGACCAAATTAAAAGAGTCAGATTGGTTCGCAGAGCAGACGGGTATTATTGCCAGTTTTGTCTTGCAATTGAAGTCAAAGAAACTCTACCAGCTACGCATAATACAATTGGTTTGGATGTTGGACTTAAAGAATTTTATACCGACTCAAAAGGGAACACAGAGTCTAATCCAAGGTATTATCGTAAGTCAGAACCCAAACTGAAGAAGAATCAACGCCGAGTTTCTAGAAAAGTTAAAGGCTCATCCAACCGTAAAAAAGCAATTAAGAGATTAGGACGAACTCATCTCAAAATAAGTAGGCAGCGAAAAGAGTTTGCGAAGAGACTCGCGCTCCGTGTTGTCCGGTCTAACGATCTGGTCGCCTACGAAGATTTGAGAATTAAAAATTTAGTTAGGAATAACTGTTTATCCAAGTCGATTAATGATGCGGGTTGGTATGAATTTAGAAAATGGTTGGAGTATTTTGGAACTAAATATGGAAGGATAACGATTGCCGTTGCTCCCAATTATACGTCTCAAAACTGTTCTAATTGCGGTGCTGTTGTTAAAAAATCTCTCTCTCAAAGAACACATATTTGTCAATGTGGTTGTCAATTAGATAGAGATCATAATGCAGCACTAAATATTCTAAATCAAGCCTTAAGTACGTCAGGGCATGGCGGAACTTGGATCATCGATCCGAACGCTTCGGGAGATTTGTGAGGGGCTGTGTGCGGAATTCATTTCCGCACCTTGTAAGCCCCGTCCTCTACTAATGTTGGAGAAATCCTGCATCAGCAAGACGAGTCGCAGAACGAAGAATCCCACGGCTTTAGCGTAGCGTAGCCGTGCGGAGTGTCAAAGGTTATCCGGGCAGTCAATCATATTTTGGACAAGGAAGACTCATTGAATTGACTACATCCCAAAAAGGTGATCTGATCGGGGATTTTTCATTGTAATCAATAAGCGCGATCGCGCTCTTGTGAAATCAAAAAAGTAAGGAAAGTCAACAAAGTTAAGCAAACAAGCCATTATCAAAGCGTTCAGTTCACTTACAGTTGAAGATTAGATTGAAAAAGTTTTAATAATTGAAAAATTCTAAAGAGCCGTCAAAAATCAGGAAGTTTCCAGGGCTAAGGAGTTGAAATCACGACCCGAACTCCTTATAATCAAACTATTGCTTCTCGATCTAATTTTGCCCTTATTTGTAATCTCCATTAATTCTGATTGTAAACATGAATTACCAGGTTTCAGGTCGATCCCTGTCCCCCCAAGGGTCCCTCCACCACATCTTATTCATTCAAAACCTGGATCAGAGCTTAATCCAGCGCTTAGACCCCACCAGCTATGCCCTCCGCCAAGATCGCGACGGCAATCTCACCCTGGCTTCCCCCCTCATTGAGCCCGACCCCTCTCATTCCCCAAAAGCCCTTTTACTGCGCCTTCCCGTTCCTGCTCCCCAAAGATACGCCTTTCGCCTCCTGGACAATCACTGCGAGAGCGAACCCCAGTCTCCTCCCTTCCTCGTCAATGGTCACCCCGGTTCCTGCCATGATCTCGTTCATGGTGACCTGGTTCAACTTGCTCAGGGAGTCAGTTTCAGATACTACACCATTCCCAGCAGCTTAGACCTCGCCACCTTGCAAGATTTACTGCAACTGTCCAATGGCGAACACTGGTATGAAACCTGCTTAAACATCTTTAATTCCTTTTCCACCGCCTCCGCTGACTTGACCGCCTCCACTTTACAAGCCAGCTTAAATCATCTCGCCTTATTAACCGAGTTCACCCCTGAACTCATCATCGAAATCGATTTTCAGGGCAACCTTTTATATCTCAATGCTACCGCCTGGAAACAATTCCCAGACTTACTCGAGCAGGGTCAATCCCATCCCTTATTCTCCGGTCTCCAACTTAATGAGGAGCACCTGGCCCCACAAGAAATTACCCTCGCCCAGAAGCGATTTTTCCGCACCCCCCAATGGGACCCGGTACATCGGCGGCTGCGGATCTTTGTCCGGCCCAGCCCGGAAACGCCTCTTGGCTCTCACTCAGGGGAATTAGAGACCCGCCCTGAACCAGTTCTTCCAGCCCCACCTCCCGCCAGTGACCCCCCACCCTATGATTATTTAACCCACTTACCCGAGCGCGGGGCGTTGGAAAGCTATTTACAAGCCCGATTAGCTCAGAAGCAAGAGGACTTCATCGCCGTCTGTTTGCTCGATTTCGATGGGTTTACCCGGATTAACGAAGTCTTTGGCTATCGCGAGGGGGATCAGATCTTGCAAGCTCTCAGCGCCCGATTAAAAGAAGTCTTAAGTGAAAACACCTTTTTCGGGCGTTGGGCTGGGGATGAGTTTATGATCATCTTATCGGCAAGCACCTTAGAACAGATTCATCAGGTGGCTCAAACCGTGATTGCCCGCTTTCAGTCCCAGGTGGTGGTAGAGAAACATGAAACTTATGTCACAGCGAGCATGGGCATTTCCTTAGCCCCTCAACAAGGAGAGGAAGCAGCGCCTCTGATTGAAAAAGCCTATACCGCTCTGAGACAGGCTAAACATCAAGGAAAACAATGCTATCAGCTTTACAGCCCTGAAATTGCCATGGAAACCCCAAACCCCTGGCAAGAAGAACTGAAATTTGCTCTGGAACGAGATCAACTTTCAGTCCACTATCAACCCATTGTTAACCCCCAAACGGGAAGGATTTTGAGCCTGGAGGCCCTCCTCCGTTGGCAACATCCCCAATACGGGTTCATTGACCCGGCTCAATTTATTCCCCTAGCCGAGGAGACGGGACTGATCTTTGCCATGGGAGAATGGATTTTACGCACGGTTTGTCTTCAACATCAGCGTTGGCAGCGGATGGGATTACCGAAACTGTCCATCGCCATTAATTTTTCTTCTCGGCAATTGCAACAGCCTGAGCTGAGAGCCAAAATTTCCCAAATCTTAGAACAGACAGAGTTGGAATCTCGCTACTTAATGATTGAAGTGAAGGAAGAGACTCTGGTGGAAGACTTAACCCATGCGCCAAGGATTTTTTGGGAATTAGTGGAGTTAGGATTGCGTTTCTGTGTCGATAATTTTGGTCAGGGGAGTTCCTCATTTAGCCGTCTCCAGCAGTTGCCCATTGCTAGCTTAAAGACAGATCGGTCTTTAGTGGAGAACCTACTCAATGAAAATCATGAAAATGAGGAGGCGGCAGTGAGAGTGTTAGAAGCGATCTTAAAGTTGAGTAAAAGTCTGAAACTACAGCTGGTGGTCAAAGGGGTGGAGAATAAGGAACAATTGGCTTTGTTAAGAGAACTGCAAGCGCAGGCGGTCCAAGGCGATTTTATTTATGGGGCGATGCCCAGTTTTCAAATCACGCAGATTTTGCAAAAACACTTTCAACATGCAGTTTAAATGAAAGCAGGGCAAGGAGGCTCACTACAGTCGTGTCGTCAAAAACTCAATGTGATTAGTGATCATCATTTCCGTAATTTTTTCAAATTCACCACACCTCTAAGGTCAACTCGATATCTATCCAGCCACTGCTACTTGTCTGATGAGTCAAATTAATTCCCGGGCCAGTAAAAGTCATCTGTATAGTACCTCGGGCAGGACCTGCTAAGGTAATAATATGACGACCTCTAGAGAGATAAGGTGCGAGATCAATTGAAATTCCATTGGTGTCAAACGTACTCAGTAACTTTCCATCTAAACGAAGTTCTCCGGAGAGTCCTGCTGTACCAGTGATAGTTAACTCATGAGACTGATTCAATTCTTCAGCATTAAGATCAAGTGTTGTTCGATATTTACTTACTGAAGAAGCATAAACATACTGAGAAACTTGTTGATTAGAGATAGATTGTGTTGCTGTCGATTGATTTAACTGAATGTTGTTATCGCTAGTGCTATAGATGCGAGAGTGGTAAAACATGGCAAGTGTGGCTGTCAAAATAATTGTGTAGGATAAGAGTCGTCTCTTCATATCATGACTCACTCCCAAATATTTTTTGTCAAAAGTTGGCTAGAGTCGGAGTTTTTCCAAGAAACCTTTAAACCTTTCCAGTTGTGTAGAAAGGTTTCATCTAGCGACGACGGCGCTGAGTTTGATCGCGCTCAGGGCGCGAAACAGTATCTGCAGTATTATGAACATCTAATTGCACTTCCACCGGTATCACTACACTTGAACCAGATTGATTTGAATCACTTTCTTCTGAGGAATTAATCTGGTGCCTTGATCGTCGTTTTTGAACAACAGGGTCAGTGCCACCCACCTGAATTTGACGGCTCGTACTGACAGAACGATTTCGGTTACAATTCTTTGGTGTGTCAATTTCGACCTCGTTAGACTGCTGGGCAGGCTCACGACTGCCATTAACTGCGACTTGAACTGATGTATCAGCAACGACACATTGAGCTAGGGTGGGAGTTTTTGCTGAAAATGCCCAAATCAATAAACCAGCTAAGGGAATTACCCTAAATAAAGAAATTTTATTCATTTTTTTTGATGACTCACGCTAAATTAATAGATCCAGAGGCTAAAGAGATCTGCTGTGGTTCCACTGGAGAGGGAAAAGTTCTTTCAACAAAAGATCCGTGGGACTCCCCCACCTCGGAACAGGTGGGGGAGGAAAGCGGGTGAGTCGATACCGCTCGATGCGGTTGAGACTCACATTTTCTTAGGCTACACATAAGCCATTCG
>JAAANX010000033.1 GCA_009909085.1 Cyanobacteria bacterium GSL.Bin1
TGTCCTGGACTAACCCAGTTGGGCGAGATTCCGCCCTCTTACATCTAATCCAAACTAGAGAAACATCTGGAAGTGTTTACTCGCTAACCGCTCATGGCTCTATTCGCAGCTACGGGGAGGTTATCTCTCCCCAATCCCCCACCTCACGAAGTAGGTGGGGGTCATTGAATCTTGGGGTTAATATCCATGCCTAAACTTTGCCTAAATTTTTTGGGTAATTAGTCCTTTTTAGAGAGAATAGTCTAGATTGAAAAACCAGTCAACAACACAAAAAGACCGTCTGGCGATCTTTTAAGGCTTATCTTTATTCCAACTAAAAATGGCTCAGGCGTGATTTGAACACGCGACCAAGGGCTTATGAGTCCCCTGCTCTACCGCTGAGCTACTGAGCCGCTTACGAAAGCGTTTACTATGCTAACACAGTTATTTAAGGGGAGCAAGGTAAGATTCAATTTTTCTTTTCATCAATTTATTGGATCTGAAACTTGAAATACTGAGATGACCAAAATTCCTGAAGCTAAGCGCTCATTCATCACTCTGCACTTTAATGAATGGGTAACACATCATAATTCCCAAAAATTTTGAGGACTTCTGTATATTGAGGCAAATCTTCTAACGCTGCTTGAACATGAGGCTGACTGGCATTGCCTTCAATATCAATGAAAAAGAGATACTCCCCTAAAGAACGTTTAGTGGGGCGAGATTCAATGCGGGTTAAATTGATTTCTCGTTGGGCAAAAACAGAAAGCGGACGAACTAGTGCCCCCGGTTTGTTAACCCCTGTACTAAAGCCAAGGGAAATATACTTGCCGTTTGTGGCGGGTTCTAAACCGACAACCCAAAACCGAGTGCAGTTGCCAGGGTAATCATTGAGAGATGAAACTAAAATCGGTACATTGTATAGTTTTGCAGCCCGAGAGGACGCGATCGCGCCACACCGTTTACTTTCTGCTTCTTGCGAGAGATAATGTAAGGCTTCGACAGTGGAAGCGGTAGGGACTAACTGTACTTGGGGGAGACAAGACTCCAGGGCTTTTTGGCACTGGGCAAGGGCTTGAGGATGGGAATAAACGGTTTGAATTTCTTCTAAAGCAGTGGCATGAGAGAGTAGGGAATGCGTAATCGGTAGCACTAATGCCTTTTGAATTTGTAGTCCTTCCAATTGCCACAAGGTATCTAGGGTAACGGTTACACTTCCTTCTGTCGAATTTTCCACGGGAACAACTGCAAAATCGGCTTCTTGTTCAGCGACCGCCTTTAAAGTTTGAGCAATACTAGCATAGGGACATAATAGCGAGTCCTGTCCATGAGTACGCTGCAACCATTGTGTATACGCTAAAGCTGCCGTCTCGGCATTCGTCCCAGTCGGCCCTAAATGAGCAATGGAGAAAGTCATATTGTTTATTAACGAAAAAAGGAATCGCAAGGGAAGATTAAACTAATTATCTATGATCAATATCTTTGTAATCAATTTTCTATCACTTGCAGCAGAGTTGTTTTCTCAATTCCTTTGTTGCTTTGGAGAGAGGATAAAGCTAACTGGAGTTTTTTATACTTATTATTAAGCGATGTGAAGTTTTTTAATGCATACGCTCGCTCATGATTCTGCCCTGTCTTGACAGTGAGAGGATTGAAATGAGAGTCCACGCTGAGAGAGTCTTAACCAAACTATGGAAACTGTACGATTTACCGCGTCTGAGTCTGTTAATTTGACCGTTCCGCCGGAAAATACGCCCATTCAACATTATTTACGCCAACCGCAACGTTTAGTAAAAACAATTGCGAATCCTAAACTAATGACACCTCTCTCGGAGAACCGCTTTCGCTTGAAAATGCGCCCTCTCAATTTTCTGGATATTTATCATTTTCAACCTTCGGCAGTGCTGAAAGTAGTTGCTGATACTAAGGGGGCTGTTACTCTGACATCAGAAAGCTGTGAAATTTTAGGAAACGATTATATTAATGATCGCTTTTCTCTTCAACTGAAGGGCAAATTGGAACCCATTCAAGAAAATGGTAAAACTTACCTGAGAGGCGTTGCTGATTTAACCGTTGATGTGAACTTACCGCCTGCTTTGTGGTTTACTCCCCGACCGATGTTAGAGACAACAGGAAATGGTTTATTGAAAGGGGTATTGAGTCGCATTAAACAAAAGCTAATGAATCAGTTGATTTCTGATTATCACGCCTGGGCCAATCAAACGACAACAACGACTAACCAACAAGCTTCTCTATCTTCTCCCAAAACAGCTTGAAATTAAGCTCGCATTCTTGAGTTGACTAAGGGACAATATGGATTAGTTGGTAGGCTTGAAGCTGAATCATTTGTTCTTTATAAAGTAATCAGAGCATGAGGCACAACGAACCAATCATCAAGCAAGTGCCTCTAGCTAAGATAATAATTTGCTGTAATTTAAGATGAGGGTTTGTAATTGATGATTGACCTGGGCATAATTAAGGAGAAATGAATTGCTTTTCTCCTTAATCTATGTATTTTAGCGGTTCAGTTTACCATTCTCAGCATACTCTGTTTTCTCGGTTAATTTTTCCTTGTGCTCAAGTTAAAAAGCTCCTGCAAAGGGTTTATGATTTTATATTACAAAGCATTTGGACTGAGCTAATTTCCGGGAAGACTATCAAAAATGAGGTTGCGAACCTCGTTTTATTTTTTATTTTCTGTTTATTTTCCATTGCATTTTTCCACTTACAAACCTATCGAGGAATTCTGCTAGTTTTATTTTTTAGTTTGTGGCTGATAGATCGCGCGATCGCGCAGAAGTATTATCAAAAAGGCAGCAGTAAATATCCCGTTTCTCTCCACATTACTGAGAATAAACTTTATTTCAAAGAATATTTACCTAAAAATCAAACTATTGATTTAGAATTTAACCGTGAACAAATTAAAGAAAGCGCGATCGTTTCCCGTACCCTTTACAGTGATGGCTTTCAAGCAGAGATTAAGCAATGTTGGCAAGTTCTCCTTTTTTTGCAAGACGGTACCGAAATTCTAGTCGATGAACAACCTAAGCCAGAAAAAGCACTCAGTAAAGCCAAAAAATTAGCAACCCAATTAGAGATTCCGATTATTTTATTAGAGAGTGAAGGGAATCATTCTTACGCAACACATGAGTTATCCCCGATTGCAACAGCAAACTCGAATACGATTCAAATTGAGTTACAAAATCAGCAATATCATATTTATTCGCAATGGCGACTGCAAGATAGTTGGCAACTATTGAAGCAAATTTTAGTCCAGTCAGGTTTTCTCCTATTTGTCATCATTAGTACAAACTTTATGGTTCGATGGGGTGGTTTTTTAAATGCGGTTTTTATCCCTTTTTTTAACCAACAGCAAACCACTATTTATTTACCGAGTATATGGGAAATATTACGTTTTAATTTAGATATAGAAAGCTATTTTGAAATTGGTCTAGCCGTTGGCATTATCATATTTCAAGGCGCAAAAATTAGTCGTACCCAACACATTTATCTCGATCAGTCCTTGCTTAAATATTATGTAGGTCATCAGAAACAAGAGCAATTAAAGACAGCAGATATTGAAGCCATTATTTTAATTCCAGAACCTAATTTAATGGTGTTAATTGTTGCTAATCGTCAAGCCCTAATGATCGAGCATTTACCTACCCCTGACGCCTATCGAAAAATGGTAGAAAAAATTGAATTTGCCCTTAATCAGCAATCAGTGAAGAGTCATCCTTGACTGATTCTGACAAGGACGAAAAGAGAGACGATGTTGCGGAGACGGACCATATTCTTGTAGCGCAAGACGATGGGCTGCTGTTCCATATCCCTTGTTGGTTATTAGATGATACTGAGGATATTGGTTGCCCCAAAGACGGACAATCAGGTCATCGCGCCAGACTTTTGCGATAATACTCGCAGCACCAATGGCGCGCGATCGCGCATCTCCTTGTTTTAAAGTTACCTGCGACAGCTTTAAGCCGGGGACTGGAAACCGACCATCCACAAAGCAGAGATCCGGTTGCGGGGTTAACTTTTGTACCGCCCGTCGCATCGCTTGTAGAGAGGCTTGTAAGATATTAATCTCATCAATTTCTTTGGCGGTGGCGTAGCCAATGCGGACATCACTAACAACCGTTTTAATTTGTTGGGCTAACTCTTCTCGCCGTTTGGCAGAAAGTTTTTTACTATCTTTTGCGGCAATTTCGTTTAACTGCGATAGTTCTGCAACGGAGATAACCACTGCTGCTGCAACTACAGGACCAAATAATGCGCCTCTTCCCACTTCATCTACTCCTGCAACCAAAGTTGAGGGGTGCATTTTGGCAAGCGTCTGTGCTTCGAGATTCATGAGTTAATGGGATAATGGTCAGTTGTTGATCTAATCATTACTCATTGTGCAACAGCCTACAGTTATCGGCATCGATTTAGGCGGAACTGCGATTAAGCTGGGACGATTTCTCCAGGATGGTACTTGTCTGCAGCAGACAACAGTACCGACACCGCAGCCCCCTGATCCAGAAGCAGTTGCAGAGTTACTGCGGATTGCGGTGCAAGAAGTAGATCCAGAACAAACCAGTGGCGCGATCGGCATTGGTACACCGGGACCCACAGATGCAACAGGTCGTATTGCCTTGATTGCCATCAATCTCCTTGGTTGGCGCAATGTTCCCCTCGCCGATTTATTAGAAGCAAAGATTGGACTCCCCACGTTTGTTGCTAATGATGCCAACTGTGCGGGTTTAGGAGAATCTTGGTTGGGTGCGGGGCGCAATGTCAACAATCTGATTCTCCTGACTCTGGGAACAGGGGTTGGTGGCGCAATTATTATCAATAATCAATTGTTTACAGGGGCTTATGGCGCAGCAGGAGAGTTAGGCTTAATTACTCTCAATCCACACGGCGATCCCTGTAATAGTGGCAATCATGGGTCTTTAGAACAGCATTTATGTGTGCAAGCGATCCAGCGGAGAACGCAAAAAACCCCCGCTGAACTCGGAAAACTGGCAGCAGCCGGAGACAAAACGGCCCTTACCTTTTGGGAAGCGTATGGACGCGATTTAGGGGCAGGATTAGCAAGTTTAATTTATGTGCTGACCCCGGAAGCCATTATTATCGGCGGCGGAATTAGTGCCAGTGCAGAATTCTTTTTACCTGCAACTTGGCAAGAAATTGAAAAGCGGGTGGTTAGTATTTCACGGATGAATCTCCAGCTTTTAACCGCTGAACTAGGCAATCGAGCGGGAATGGTTGGTGCAGCTAAGCTGGCTTGGCAGAAATGGAAAGGGAGATAAGGGAGATAAGGGAGACAAGGGAGATAAGGGAGATAAGGGAGATAAGGGAGACAAGGGAGACAAGGGAGACAAGGGAGACAAGGGAGACAAGGGAGACAAGGGAGACAAGGGAGACAAGGGAGACACCCTCATCCCTGAAATAAATAATTGATCGCCCAATATTCTCTGTTCCCTAATGACCAATGACTAATGACTAATGACCAATGACCAATGACCAATGACCAATGACTAATGACCAATGACTAATGACTCTGACAGATCTCTTGTAAAGTCTCTGTAAAGCCTGGATAAGAAATACTCACTGCTTGCGCCCCATGAATTGTTGTTTTACCTTTAGCATTAAGAGCAGCGATCGCGAAACTCATGGCAATGCGATGATCGTTATAGGCTTCGATGTCAGTGCCGGTAAGTGTCCCTTCTCCTTGGATTTCAAAGCCATCCGGATATTCAGTAATTGCTGCGCCCATTTTAGATAACTGTGATGCCATCACCGCAATCCGATCACTTTCTTTGACTCGTAGCTCTTCTGCATCTTTAATCAGGGTTTTCCCCTTAGCAAAAACTGCTGCTACTGCTAAAATCGGGATTTCATCAATTAAACGCGGAATTAAATTCCCCCCAATTTCTGCGCCCTTTAACTGACAAGATCGGATGCGTAAATCAGCAACGGGTTCTCCGGCAATAATCCGTTCTTCTTCAATGGTAATATCGGCTTCCATGCGAGTGAGTGCCTCTAAAATACCAGTCCGTGTCGGATTAATCCCTACATTGGCAATCACTAACTCAGAATCGGGAACAATCGAGCCAGCAACTAACCAAAAGGCAGCCGAACTGATATCACCAGGCACGACCACGATTCTGCCTTGGAGTGTTGGTTGTCCCTCCAGGGTAACCGATTTTGTTTCTGGATCTGTGGTAATATTTGCCCCAAACGCTGCCAACATCCGTTCACTATGATCCCGCGATAGCGAAGGTTCAATCACAGTTGTATTCCCGTTTGCCATCAGTCCAGCCAGGAGAATACAAGATTTGACTTGAGCCGACGCGATGGGAGAACAATACTCAATTGCTTTCAATGATTGCCCTTGAATCGCTAAGGGAGTACGAGAATTGTTTTGTCTTCCCCAAATCTGCGCTCCCATTTGCAATAGCGGTTGCACGACCCGCGACATGGGGCGCGATCGCAGCGATTCATCACCATTAATGACAAAAAAACGATTTGCATGAGAGGCGAGTAAGCCCAGCATCAACCGCACTGTTGTTCCTGAATTTCCCGCATCTAAAACTTCTGTTGGTTCTTGCAAGTGGTCTAATCCCACCCCTTCTACAACAACTTCTTGAGCATTGAGTTCAGAAATACGAGCCCCCATTGCTCGGAGACAACGGGCAGTACTCCGGGGATCTTCTCCTAATAATAACCCCCGAATCCGGGTTTCTCCTCGCGCGATCGCGCCAAACATTAAAGCCCGATGGGAAATGGATTTATCGCCGGGAATCTTCACATTTCCTTGCAATGTCACCCCTTGATCCGGTCGTTCAATGACTAACGTTTGCTGTAAATCAGTCTCATGAATTGTAATGATCGAATTAGACATATTTTTTAATGAATCATAGATTCAGTGAGAAATATCAGGAAGTTTGGCTACAAATAAAATTTATGCTCATCTTACCATTATTGACTTAAATCATCAATTTATAGCGATCCAATAAGTTACTTGGTTTATCTGTTCCGATTCAACTGCCGCACTAACCAATAACTAATTGAAAGTGCAAAAATTGCCACTGCCAAAGAAATTAAATCAGTATTTGAATATTTTTTCAAATCAAAGATAATAATTTTACGTGCTACTGCAATCAGGGAAGTCGCAATGACCAACTCAACTTGGAAAATATGTTTTCTTAAATAAGCCGTAATATTATCTAACAGTTCTAACGCAATTAAAATATTTAGAAATAAGCCAAAAACTTCTAAAATCGTTTGATTAAAAAAACCAGAGGGAGGCGATCGGAATAAAATTTGGCTTAAGACAAACATCAAATCAACAAGTGCAACTAAAATAACAATAAGCAGCGCAATGGTTAAGATTTTAGCGACAATTGTTTCTACGCCTTCAGTGATATTTAAAAATTTTTCTTCTTCCCATAATTTAGATATTGATCGGATGAAATTGCGCACTTTTCTCATGTTTATTCTTAACTCATAACACGGCTTTTGCTACTCTCATCAATTGAAAAATGATAGAGACGGGTAAAGGAAAAAGGTAATATAACAATGATTTATCCCTCTTCATCAAGCACCGCTTTCCGATCTAATAACACCAAATCTCGTAACTGTTCTGTATCCAATTGCGTGAGCCAATCTTCACCGGCATCAACCGTTTGCTCTGCTAATTGCTTTTTACTTTCAATCATTTCATGAATCCGTTCTTCTAGGGTGCCGGTACAAATAAATTTATGGACCTGGACATTTTGTTTTTGTCCAATCCGAAATGCCCGATCCGTTGCTTGGTTTTCGACTGCCGGATTCCACCAACGATCAATGTGGAAAACATGATTAGCCCGAGTTAAATTTAAACCCGTTCCTCCTGCTTTAATGGAAAGAATAAAAAATGGCGGAGCATCGGGATCATTTTGAAAGCGGTCCACCATTTCTTGGCGTTGCTTTTTGCGAGTTGCACCGTATAAAAAAGGAATCGAGCAATTAAATTCTTTTTGAAGATAAGCTTGTAATAATTTTCCCCATTCAGCAAATTGGGTGAAAATTAAAGCGCGATCGCGCTCAGCCGTCAACTCTTCTAACATTTCAACTAAGCGCAATAATTTACCAGAGCGTTGGGCAGAATCTAAGACTTTTTCTTTGTTTAATAATGCCGGATGATTACACAACTGTTTGAGCTTCATTAACAGTGTTAGGATTTTACCATGACGTTGAATCCCTTCCGCCGCTTCAATATCAGACAGGGCTTTCTCGACAATTTCTTGATAGAGTTTCGCCTGTTCGCTGGATAAGCCACAATAGACATTCATTTCCTGTTTTTCCGGTAAATCTTGGATAATGTCTTGATCCGTTTTCAGCCGTCGTAAAATGAAGGGTTGAACCAGAGAACGCAGGGTTTGTAAGGAATCGCGATCGCCGTATTTTTCAATGGGGGTGGCAAAACGGCGTTGGAAAAATTGCTGTGACCCTAAATAACCTGGATTCAAAAAGTCAAGAATTGACCACAATTCAGAAAGGCGGTTTTCCAGGGGGGTTCCCGTGAGAGCAATCCGAAAATTGGCTTCTAATCCCCGCACGGCTTTCGACTGCTTGGCTTGCGGGTTTTTAATATTTTGCGCTTCATCTAAAATAATCCCGTCCCAAAGCACAGTTTTGAGTGTGGTTGCATCCCGCTGGGCTAGCACATAACTCGTAATCACTAAATCATATTTTTGGGCTTGTTTGGCAAAGGGCTGCCCTTGCTTGCGCTTTTCACCGTAATGAACCAGCGTTGAACAATAATGACTGGCAAAGCGTTGCACTTCTCGTTCCCAATTGCCTAAAACAGAAGTGGGACACACTAAAAGGACAGGGGCAGACAGTTCTTCTTTTTCTTTAAGATGGAGGAGTAGCGCGATCGCCTGAATCGTTTTCCCTAACCCCATATCATCAGCTAAACAAGCCCCTAAGCCCCACTTTTGCAAAAAGGCAAGCCAACCTGCCCCTCGGGCTTGATAGGGACGTAATTCTCCGCGAAAGCCTGCCGGTGTTGCAATGGGAGTCAGCGCCTGATTGCCACTAAGATTGGTAATTAACTCCCGCAATGCCCCGCTGGCTTCAAAATCAACAATGGGTAATTTGCCCATGGTCTGGGTTTCACCACTGGTGAGACGCACGGCATCTTCAACAGAGAAATTCATTTGTTCATCACTTACCTTAAGAAGATTTTGCGCTGCTTTCACATCACTGGGTTGTAAGGCTAACCATTTCCCATTCACTTCCACTAATGGCGATTGTTGGGCTAATAATTGTTGAAACGCTTCTGGGGAAAGGGTTTCTTCATCCACTGCTAATTCCCACTGATAGTCAAGTAAACTCTGTAAGCCTAACTTTTGTCCCTTTTTCGGGGCTTTTGCTTTCACCTTTACCCCCAAACGTCGTTCCCCGCTACCGGGGGCTAAACCGGGAGGAAGCATAATACCAAAACCATTTTCTGATAAACGCCAGGCACTGGCGCGAATAAACTCATAAGCCGCGATCGGATCGAGAGAACAACCTGTGGGCGTGGGCTGTTGTAAACTATCGCGAATCGTCGGATACAGGCGTAAGGCTAAACCTAACCCTTGTAGTAAGCTTTCTTGAGGCTGTTTAACCTTTCTTTCCTCATAAACCAGTTCAGTGGTTGCAGCCTGCCAAATCGTAGTTGCCGGTAAAAAACAATTTTCATCGTCACGGGCTTGTAAACCATATTCTAAATACCAATTTTCCGTTGCCTTTTCTGGAGGAAGCAGTTGGAAACAAGGGCGAAACGGGTTTTGTCCTAGAGATTTTAAGACCTGATCTCCCAAATAATCCTTGACAGGCGCAATCCAGAGCTGCAACGCTTTATCGAGACGGTGTAAATTCATCTCATCTACCGAAAAAGTCGGTTCGGAACTCGCCAGCGCGGTAAACCATTGTTTGAGGAGAGGGGTGGTGACAGGGGGAAAGGTTTGTACCGAACACCGTCGAATTTCAGTATCAATGACGGTACTGATAAAACTGATAATAAGCGCTTGGGGAGATACCTCTAAATCATGGGCGCGGCAACTCGTGGGCATTTGTTCGGCAAAAGTTTGTAAACGGGCTTGGTCACTCGGGGCATCAAACAGAGGTTGCCAAACCGTTTTTCCTTTCCCTGCGCTTGGCACTTGCAGTTCCGGTAAAAACTTAGATCGCGCCAGTAATTGACAACTCCAGCGGTAAAGATGCGACCAAAATTGTAAACTTCCCGTTTCGGTGGTTGTTGATAAGAACGGGAGAAGACTCGCTAGAGGGAGGTGATAGCCTGACACTCGCCAAGGTTCTAGAGAAAGATTGTCCGGCGCTGGTGGTGTTTGCTGGGAGAGAAGGGGAAGGAATTGTTGCTTACTACTGTCTTGAGTGGGAAGGGATAGTAATAATGAGCGGTAATCGGTTAATTCTTCGGCGGAAATTTGTTGCTGCGTCAACGCACGTTTCAGTTCAGCTTCATCCAGGGCAAAAGGGTGGTCACTGGGCAGATTTTCTGCCTTGATGCCTGTACAACTGCGCCAGGTTTCTCCCCAAATAAAAAATGTTTGTTCTTGCGGATGAGACAACCAAATTCCGTGTAATTTCGTCATTATTGATACTTTTTTGCTTCCTGGGTCTAACAACGCTAAAGATGCCAAGGGAAGCGCCGCTTGCTGGTTCTCCCAAGACATCTTTTGAACTGATACTTTCTACCTTACCGTGAAATGAGAGAGGGAGTGGTGGAGATCAGGTAAGGCGGTGAAAGACCAATGACCAATGACTAATAACTAATGACGAATAACCAATAACAAATTCTTTAGTGCTAGCATTGCCACAGAGAAAGAGCATAGCTATAGTCACATAAGGAAAAGAGACGATAATGATGGAATTTGAACAGTCAATATCCTTTGATGGTCGGGATATTCGGCTTCAAGTCGGACGGTTTGCACCACAAGCCGGTGGTTCTGTCCTCATTGAATGTGGAGATACATCAGTCCTGGTCACAGCGACTCGCAGCGGAGGACGAGAAGGAATTGATTTCTTACCGTTAATTGTCGATTACGAAGAAAGACTTTACGCCGCCGGTCGCATTCCCGGTGGTTTTTTACGACGAGAGGGTCGTCCCCCAGAAAAAGTGACGTTAACCAGTCGTTTGATTGACCGCCCGTTACGTCCCTTATTTCCGCAGTGGATTCGGGATGATATTCAAGTGGTGGCAACAACGTTATCCATGGATGAATTAGTGCCGCCAGATGTGTTAGCGGTCACCGGAGCTTCCCTTGCCGTCATTTGTGCGCAAATTCCCTTTTATGGTCCCATGGCAGCGGTACGCGTCGGTTTAGTGGGAGATGACTTTATCATTAATCCCACCTATGACGAAATTAATAACGGTGATTTAGATTTAGTCGTCGCCGGAACCCCTGATGGCGTGGTCATGGTAGAAGCAGGGGCGAATCAACTCCCGGAACAGGATGTCATTGAAGCCATTGAGTTTGGTTATGAAGCGGTTCGGGATTTAATTGAAGCGCAAAAGCAGTTAATGAAAGACCAAGGCATTACCTTAGCGACGGAAGAACCGCCGCAAGTGGATCCGAAATTGGAAGATTTTATTAAAGCCAAGGCCACGGAACCGATTAAAAAAGTGCTGCAACAGTTTGATCTCGATAAAAATGGACGAGATGAATTGTTGGATCAAATTAAGGAAAACGAAATTGAAAACGCGATCGCGCAACTGCCTGAAGATGATCCGCTGCAAGTTTTAGTCACTGAAGATCCCAAAGCCATTGGCAAGGTCTTTAAAGAGGTCACCCGTAGCCTAATGCGGGGTCAAATTGTTGAAGAAGGGGTGCGCGTCGATGGACGGAAACTCGATGAAGTCCGTCCGGTGAGTTGTGATGTGAGTGTGCTTCCGAAACGGGTTCATGGTAGTGGCTTATTCCGGCGGGGGTTGACGCAAGTCCTCTCTCTCGCCACCTTAGGTACTCCCGGGGATGCCCAAGATTTAGCGGATGAACTGCATCCCAACGAAGAAAAACGCTATCTCCACCACTATAATTTTCCCCCTTATTCGGTGGGAGAAACCAAACCCTTACGTTCCCCTGGGCGACGGGAAATTGGGCATGGGGCATTAGCTGAACGGGCCATTATACCAGTGCTTCCTTCTAAAGAGGATTTCCCTTATGTTTTACGGGTCGTCTCTGAGGTTTTATCCTCCAATGGTTCCACCTCGATGGGGTCAGTATGTGGTTCCACCCTCGCCTTGATGGATGCGGGCGTTCCCATCAGTAAACCGGTGAGTGGGGCGGCTATGGGCTTGATTAAAGAAGCAGATGAAGTGCGCGTCTTAACCGACATCCAAGGGATTGAAGATTTCCTTGGCGATATGGACTTCAAGGTCGCCGGAACCGATAGTGGAATCACGGCGCTACAAATGGATATGAAAATTACTGGCTTAAGTTTGGATGTGGTGCGCCAGGCGATCGAGCAAGCCCTTCCCGCACGGTTACATATCCTAGAGAAAATGCTAGCGACCCTTGATAAACCGAAACCGGAACTCTCTCCCTTTGCCCCCCATCTCATCAACTATAAAATTGATCCTGACTTAATTGGATTAGTGATTGGACCCGGTGGGAAAACCATTAAGAATATTACCGAACAAACCGGGGCAAAAGTTGATATTGAAGATAGTGGTGCAATGACGATTTCCGCATCCGACCGCGAAAGCGCGATCGCGGCGCTGAATCAAATCAAAGGACTGACTCGTAAAATTAGTGAAGGGGATGTTTGTCTCGGTCGCGTCACCCGCATTATTCCCATTGGTGCCTTTGTGGAACTCATGCCCGGCAAAGAAGGGATGATTCATATTTCTCAGCTTGCTGAGTATCGCGTGGGTAAAGTCGAAGATGAAGTCGCTGTCGGCGATGAAGTCGTGGTGAAAGTGCGAGAAATTGATAACAAAGGACGTTTGAATTTAACCCGCCTCAATATCCATCCTGATGAAGCGGCTGCTGCGCGGGCTGCGGTGGAAGCTGAATAACCCATCAAGATTCCCTCCCACTAAGCTGAAACCATAGTGGGAGTTGCACTAGCAGCCGCCTTCCTTTTCCAGTTTCCCGAACACTCTGAGGGGTTAAAAACGCTACACTACAAATAAAGACGTTAAGAATTATTAATTAAAATCATGGTTGAGAAAGTCAAAAAATCTGAGCAAGAGTGGAAGCAACAGTTAACCCAAGAACAGTTTCGGGTAACCCGCCAAAAAGGAACTGAACGCGCCTTTACTGGCGAATATCACGATAAGAAAGAACCCGGGACTTATAAATGTGTCTGCTGTGGTCAACCCCTATTTAGTTCTGAAACCAAGTACGATTCAGGGACTGGCTGGCCCAGTTTTTATGCTCCCATTAAGGATGACAACGTCAGTTATGAAACAGATCGGAGCTTGTTTATGACACGCACGGAAGTCTTATGTTCCGCCTGTGATGCCCATCTCGGTCATGTGTTTGAGGATGGGCCTAAACCCACGGGAAAACGCTATTGCATGAACTCTGCTGCTTTAAATTTTGAGCGTGAATAGTGCGCCGAAAACGACCTTGTTTCAGTGAGTTGATCGCGCCATAATACTCACCAGAAAGAGGAAAAGCGCGATCACCTTTCTTTTTAAACCGTTCTTTTGCCTCTGCCAAGGCAGATTCCATATTGTTTAATCATACCTGGCTTTTGCTTCGGCATTTGGGCGTAATTCCCCTAAACGATCACAGAGGGGGATTCTCTTAGAGCGTGAAATCAGTCTTTGCCTAAATAGTCAGTTACAAAGTCTTTAGCGATTTCATAAGATGACAAAGGATGCTAACTCAAACGCAACCCATTAGTTTTGAAGAATTTTGCGATTGGTATCCGGATGATGGCAAGCGCTACGAGTTAATTGAAGGAGAAATTATTGAAATTTTGCCCACTGGGACTCATGAAGATATTAGTGGTTTTCTCGTAGCAGAATTAAACTTAGAAATTCGTCGCCATCAACTCCCTTATTCGATTCCGAGAACTTGTCTGGTTAAACCTTCACAACCCCGATCTGGCTATCAACCTGATGTGACTGTCATTAACCGTAATTTGCTCAAAAATGAACCCCAGTGGTCACAAGCCTCAGTGCTAAAAAACGGTGAAACGATTCCGTTAGTGATTGAAGTGGTGAGTACCAATTGGCGAGATGATTATGGACATAAATTTATAGAATATGAAGCGATGGGCATTTCTGAATATTGGATTGTTGATTATCGTGGCTTGGGAGGAGTGCGATATATCGGTCAACCTAAACAACCGACAATTACGGTTTGTCAGTTAGTTGACGGTGAATATCAAATGCAATGTTTGCGAGGGAATCAAGTTTTAGAATCGAGGATTTTTCCTGAATTACACTTATCGACCACTACCATTTTTGAAGCAGGCAGTTAATTCTTTTTAAACCGTTCTTTTGCTTCTGCAAACGCCGATTCCATTGTCTTTTGAATCTTTTTGGGATCGGGTTTCTTGCCTCCCATTAAATCCCCAAAATAAACACACGCCCCTTCCCCTAACGCCCAAGTGTAAGCTGCTGCCCAAGATGCCGCGATCGCGCTGCCGAAACCCGGGATAAATTTAATCAATTCGCGTCCCACCAGTTGGGCAAAAAATCCCCCGGCAATCGCACTCACCACTCCTCCCGCTTGCGAAAAAGATAGCGGCTGTCCATATAGTTTTCCCAATAACCCCACTAAAGAGACTTGTAAGGTGGTTAAAACGGGCATTGTGGCAAAGGGTAACGGTACAGCAGCCACCGTCCCCGCAATAATGGAAAACGCTAGAATATAGCGCCGTCCAACATCTCGATAGAGGTTGCCTAATTTCTTGCCGACAGAGGTGTCTAATAGCTCATACATTGCCTTGGCTTCTGCTTCTGGGAGTAACTCCCCTAACTGATCGCGGAGGGCTTCTAAGCCATAAAAAACGGGGGGATAGCCATCTTCTTCTAAAGTGAAGTCAATTAAAACCGCGCGATCATATAGCCCAGCAAAGGTTTCTTCAATTTTCTGAAAAGGACGTTGCACACTTTCCCACTCTGGCGGATAGTCGGGATGAGTCTCTACAGAGGAAGGATACACTTCGTGGGCACAAGTGACCGCTAGTAAACAGGGAACATCTGGATTTTTTCGCCGTAAGTCAGCGGCGGTTTCTCGGAGGGTATCAGTAGCAAAATCATTAATTTTTACGGTTAAAATAACAATCCGAGCCCGATGGTCTGAACTATCCTCTAAATTAGTTTGTAAGTCCTGAATAATAAGGGGGGTATTTTCTTCAATATCGCCTAAGCCTACGGTATCTGTAAAAATCACTAACGGCAGTTCGGGCGACGGATAGGGATACTGTTCGGTATGTTGCGTATGGGGGCGAAACCCTTGCCCGACAATTGCGGCGGAAACCCCAGTTAAGCCTCGCACAATGGAACTTTTTCCCGCTTGGGGTTTACCCACTAAAATAATTTCCGTGGTGGGCAGTTCCGCGCGAACTCGTTCTAAAATTTCTCCCACTTCCGCTTCGGAAACGGTAAACCATTGGGCGAGTTTTGCCGTTGCTTTTTGGAAGGGGAGAGACGCTTGCACACGATTTGTGGTATTCTGCCAGACTGACGCGATCGCGCGCCGCCAAGATTGATTCTCGGCATTAGAAGATGAATTTTTCTGTTGACGATTCATCGGGATGAGAAGACGGCTAAAAGCAATTTGAACGTTCTTGATCCGGTAAGGTTTCGGTAACTGTCAGTTCAGGGAAAGCGGGATGTTAAACTTCCCTTGATCGGTTGTTTCCCCTTTTCCCCAATTGATCCTTTTTCCTAAAATGATTGCGTAAAACTTATGACCCTCACACAACTTGGCGGGGCTTTCCTCATTTTCATTCTTGGCCCCCTTTTCGGCGCCTTACCTCTCATTCATTGGCTGACTTTAAGTTTGACCGGTCAAAACTTAAAACGTCTTGGCACCGGCAATGTTTCGGTCTCAGCAGCATTTTATCATGGCGGCAAAGGCGTTGGAATTCTTGCCGTCCTCTCAGAAGCCGCAAAAGGGATGGCAGTGGTGTTGCTGGCGCGTTCCTTTTTTCCCAATGATCCGGCTTGGGAACTGGTGGCTTTAATTGCCTTGGTAATTGGGCGTTACTGGGGGGGCAAAGGGGCAGGAACTACTAATGTTATGTGGGGCATTCTCGTTCACGACCCGATTGCAGCGGGTTTAATTTTACTGATTAGCGGTATTAGTTTTACTATTTTGCGCGATCGCGCTGCGGGACGAAACGGGGTTTTAGTGCTAATGGCGGTGATTATTGGCTTACGCAACATCAACGATCCCCCAACCATAATGGCGGTAATTGCCCTGTCGCTTCTTTTATTTGGGATTTACTATAAAATTCCAGATGACCTGGATTTACCGAGTAAGGACGGGCAAAACAGTGCCATGTTTAAATTCTTTCGTGGCGATCGCGCGATCGTCTCCCTCGATGATGCTCTTTCAGCGAAAAAAGTTGGACAGAAAGCGGCTACTCTCTCTCAACTCAAACGTTGGGGATATCCCGTTCCCACAGGTTGGGTTCTCCCCGCTGGAGATGACCCCCTGCCTTTGCTAGAATCGGCATCTCCCTCCCCAGAGAATCCCTTAATTGTTCGCTCTTCGGCGGTGGGAGAGGACACTGAAGAAAGTTCTGCGGCTGGGCAATATCAAAGTATTTCTCATATTACTAACCCAGAAGCCCTCAGAGATGGAATTTTACAGTGTCAGGGGTCTTATCATAATCCGACGGCTGCCCAATATCGTCGCCAACATCAACAAGGAGAAACCGCAATGGCAGTGTTAGTCCAGCAGCAAATTCGAGGTGTCTTTTCTGGCGTTGCTTTCAGTCGCGACCCGATCACCCAAATGGATGATGCCGTTCTGATCGAAGCCCTTCCCGGAGAAGCCGCAACCGTCGTTTCTGGACAGGTGACACCACAACAATATCGCGTGATTCCCGGTTCCCCTCCCACCATTGAAGGAGAAGGGGAAATTCCCGAATCTCTCTTGCAAGATGTGGCCCAGTTAGCCCGAGAATTAGAGGAACGCTTTCATGGTTTTCCTCAAGATTTGGAATGGACGTTTGATGGGGAAAAACTTTGGATCTTGCAAAGTCGTCCTATTACCACCTTGCAACCGATTTGGACACGCAAAATTGCAGCAGAAGTGATTCCGGGCTTAATTCGTCCGCTGACTTGGTCGATTAATCGTCCGTTGACGTGCGGAGTCTGGGGAAAACTATTTACCCTCGTTCTCGGCGATCGCGCCAAAGGACTCAAGTTTAAAGAAACGGCAACTTTACACTATAGCCGGGCTTACTTTAATGCCACCCTTTTAGGGAAAATCTTTCGGCGCATGGGACTCCCCCCAGAAAGTTTAGAATTTCTGACGCGGGGGGCAGAATTTACTCGTCCTTCTCTGCTTTCTACCCTACGCAACCTTCCGGGATTACTGCGCTTAGCCAAACGAGAATGGCGCTTAGCCAGCGATTTTGCCGCCGATCAAGACGCTTTGTTCACCCCGACGCTACAAGACTTACAACAACAATCCGCTCGTGAGTTATCGCCCCAAGCATTGCTCACCCGGATTGAAATGATTCTCACCACTCTCCATTCCGCCACGTACTATAACATTCTTGCGCCATTAAGTTTTTCCCTACGCAAAAATGTCTTGCAAGTCGAAGATGACGCCTTAGATTACAAGGCTTTACCGGAAGTTGCCTCTAGCCAAGCTTTAGCCCAAATTGCCCAAGATGCGAGAAACTTAGTCCCCATGGACAAAATTGAACCCATGAGTGCTCCCTCCTTATTTGCGATGCTAGCGGAATTACCGGATGGGGAAAGCATCTTAGAACAGTTCCAAGATTGGTTAAAGCAATATGGCTATTTAAGCGAAACCGCCACTGATATTGCAATTCCCCGCTGGCAAGATAATCCTCGTCCCGCGCGATCGTTATTTACCCAATTTTTCTTTAGCGAACAACTCCAAACCAATCAAAAAGGGAACCAATCAGGGCATCGCAATTGGCAAGAAAATACGGTTCAGCAACGCTTAAATCTCAAAGCAGAAGTGGCAGAAGTTTATAATCGCTTATTAGCTCATCTGCGCTGGAGTTTTCTCGCCCTAGAACGGGTTTGGTTAGAAACCAGACTCCTCAATGAAGAAGGAGAGGTCTTTTTCTTGAAGTTATCAGAAATTCGCCATCTGGTGAAAAACGATGACCCCAAATTGCGCGAGGACATTTCCCAACGCGTCGCAGATCGCCGTTTCTGGTTTGGCGAAGATGAAAAACTCCCTGCTGTTCCCTATGTGGTTTATGGAAACCCTCCCCAACGAGACTCCATAGTGGTGTCTCCTCAATTGAGATCGCAACAACGTTGGCAAGGGATTGCCGCGAGTTCTGGGCAAGCCATTGGTCGGATTAAAGTGATTCAGGATCTTTCACAACCCATTACCGTGGATAAAGAAACGATTTTAGTGGTTCCTTATACCGATGCCGGTTGGGGGGTTGTGCTTACGCAAGCAGGCGGTTTAATCTCAGAAGTAGGAGGAAGATTGTCTCATGGCGCAATCATCGCCCGCGAATATGGCTTACCGGCAGTAATGGACCTCCCCAATGCTGTCCACCTCTTCCAAGACGGTCAACTCGTTAAAATTGACGGACAAACTGGAATTATTGAGTTACTTGAGGATCAAGAATGATCAAAACTCGATATAGTGTCTCTCAGTTGAGTGAAGTAGTCATTAGTCATTAGTCATTAGTCATTAGTCATTTGTTATTCGTCATTAGTCATTAGTCATTAGTCATTGGTTATCACTTCATCATTCATTATTCATTCTTATGCAACCTCGAGATACACAAGTCCTTCCCATTGCTTCTGAAACAACAGTTTATCGGTCTCGGACGTGGGATCGGCTGAAATTTGAAATTGAATATGGCTTACAACGCGGTACAACCGCCAATTCTTATCTTATTCAAGCAGACAAAACTGCACTCTTTGATCCACCAGGGGAGTCCTTTACGGAAATTTTTCTGAATGCTCTGCAGCAGCGCATTTCTCCCGCTGCAATTGACTATATCGTTCTCGGTCATGTTAATCCCAATCGGGCTGAAACGCTGAAAGCTCTCCTCAAGCTCATTCCTAATGTGACGCTTGTCTGTTCTAACCCAGCAGCCATTTCCCTAGAGAAACTTTTGGGGGAAACCAAAGCGAATTATTGGGTGATTAAAGGAGAGGAAACGCTCGATTTAGGTCAAGGTCACAGCTTAGAATTTTTATTAACCCCAACCCCGCGCTGGTCGGATCAACTTTGTACTTACGACCCAAAAACGCGGATTCTCTTTACAGATAAGTTTTTTGGGGCGCACGTTTGTGGGGAACAAATATTTGATGAAGGATGGCAAGTGTACCAGGAGGACCGTCGCTACTATTTTGATTGTTTGATGGCCCCTCATGCTAGTCAAGTGGGGAGTATTTTAGAGAAATTCCAAGGGAAACCAGCCCAGATTTATGGAACGGGTCATGGTCCGATTGTTCGCTACGGGTTTCATGAATTAACCAATGCCTATCGAGAGTGGCTGCAAGGACAACAAGCCCAAGCGACAAAAGTTGTCCTCTTATATGCTTCAGCTTATGGGAATACGGCAACGGTTGCCAACGCGATCGCGCGCGGTGTGACCAAAGCGGGTGTCGCAGTGGAGTCTATTAACTGTGAGTTTGCGGATCCTGAAACAATTAAATCGGTTCTCCAAAACACCGCAGGCTTTATTATTGGTTCACCCACTCTCGGCGGACATGCCCCGACGCAAGTGCAAACGGCGTTAGGCATTATCCTTGCCAATGCGGAAAAAACACAACTTGCGGCTGTTTTCGGATCTTACGGCTGGAGTGGCGAAGCCATCGATCTCCTGGAACAAAAAATTAAAGATGCTGGTTTTCGCTTCGGCTTTGATCCGATTCGCGTCAAGTTTAAGCCCACCGATGCCACCTTGAAATACTGCGAGGAAGCGGGAACTGATTTTGCCCAGAAGCTGAAACGGAAACAGAAAAAACAAGCGGCACGCCAAAGTGTAACCGATTCTCAAGCAGCGCGCACGGAACAGGCGTTAGGACGGGTGGTCGGTGCTTTGTGTGTCGTGACAGCCAAAAAAGGGGAATTAGCAAACGGAATGCTCGCTTCTTGGGTCTCGCAAGCGACGTTTTCGCCGCCCGGATTAACCGTTGCGGTCGCCAAAGAACGCGCGATCGAGTCGTTAATGCACGTGGGCAGTCCTTTTGTGCTCAATATTCTACCGGAAGGGAAACAACTGCAAAAGCAGTTTATGAAAAACTATTCTCCGGGAGAAGATCGCTTTGCTGACATTGAAACCGAAGAAGCCGAAAATGGCTGTCCGATTCTCAAACAAGCCTTAGCTTATATTGAATTACAAGTGCAAAATCGCATGGAATGCGGCGATCACTGGCTTGTCTATGGGATAGCGAAATCCGGGAAAGTCCTTGAACCGGAAAAAGTGACGGCAGTCCATCATCGTAACTCAGGTAGTCATTATTAATCATTTTCTTATGTCCAACTCAGATTAATATGAGGCTAAATTTCTAATCATCAGAATGCCATCTAGTCAAGATATCTCTTAAGATGACCCATACGCAAAAACAGCCTCAAGCCCAAAATTCTCAAACATCCAACCACCTAGATGAATGGCGTCAGCAATCCGGCTACCTCAGCACATCCGGGTCTGAAGCTGAGTCCATTCATATCCTGTTAGGTCGATTTTTAGCTAATCGCGATTCACCGAATCCTTTAGTTGAATGCTCACTGCTTGCTGATAATGAAACGTTTGCATGGGGGAAAGGTCAGCCGTTAGAAAAAGTAATCGATTCCCAAGCTGCCCTGGAAAAACTAATGCTGAATCCACAGCTATATCGGAACGCGATCGCGATTATCGAACCTTGGGAACATGTGGGCTATAACCCTCTCGGTGAACCCGTTCGTGCTTCAGTCAACGTTGCTTACATTGCCCAAAAGATTGCCGACTGTGACTCGATTGTGTTTCCCATTTGGGCCTCTGGCAGCTTCAACCTTGACCAGCTGATTCCCATAATTAGCGCAAGTGTAGCGATTGTGGTTGAGGGAGGAGATTCTTCAGTGCGCGACCCAGCCAGCTTTGCTGGGGCCAACTGTAGTCACGAAGAGACGGTTGAAGTGGTTGAGCAAATCCTCCTCTCGCGAGCGCAGACTAGTGCCGCTGCTCTCTTGATTTATCTCGGTCATCAACTTGCCGCTCATGCCCATGTCAGTTTGATTAAAAAGGCCGTTGCTCAAGTGTTGAAAACGGATCACTTGATTGCCGATTCCAATGACAGATTCCTGTCTGGCCTCAAGCTTGTCTGCCGTAAAATTCAAGCAATCGGAGAATCTCTGACAGTGAGAAAAGGTGAAGGGCATATCGTTGCTGTGGGTTGGGATCATCCAGAATTTGCTGTCGGGCCGAATGAGACCAAAGAAGTGGGCAATCGTCAACTGATTCCCTATCAATCTCCTGATTTGGTTAGCTCTGATGTTCCGGAAGACCTAATTCTGGCACATGAGGTGGCCGCTGACGAACATGAAGGGGTGATTGATACTTCGATCCAGTATGAACATGAGCTGAATATTTCCATGTTTCATTCCGATGAAGTGAATGAAGAGGCGATATTATTTGCTAACTGGGCCTACCGTCTATTGCACAATGCCTTGATTCCCTGCCGTCATATTATTGCTAATAGCCCTCTGTCTTGGTTGATTAAGCTGCCAGATGCGGTTGAGATTCTCTGTTCTACAGCAGAAGAAGGTAAAGTGGTAACGGAATGTTCAGCGACCTGCATTAACTACCGAGACTTTGAAACCAAAGAAGTGCGTCGTTCCTTTACCTGTCAGTTTCATCCGGAACTGTTGAGCGACCTGAGGGCGATTGGTGTCCGCCAGCCCCCTTCTTACCAAGAGTTGAAGCACGATGATGGAGCGCGCTTGTTTGCTCGTCTGCTCTATGCAGGGATGCAGGAATAGTCCTCTCTATTCTGAAGAAGATGGTACCGGTATTGTCTCTGCTGATGGTTTTGGCTTCGGTGCGAGGGTCATGACGGAAATTAGCGTTAACTCCGTTAACTCCATGTAGGCTTGAATATCTACCTGATTGGACAGCAGCATCTCTCGATATTGTTGTTTAATCTGGCTCAGTTTGCTCAGCGCAGCTTCCGGGTCACTCTGCAAGGTCTCTTGCCAATCATCTAGTAGGAGTAAGGTATTCAGAATCTGCTCACGACGTTGTTGATCTAACACCGAGCGACATTGATCGCTAAAGGTTTGAGTTGTCTGTTGGACCTGAGCATAGACATCATCGGGAATCTTACCGGCAATAAATTGCAGTCGATTATCCTGGCTGAGTTCTTCAATTTCCCCGAGGGCTTCTTGAGGCGATTGGGTTAACCGTTCGTTAATTTCTATAATGCGCTGATGAGTGCGGTCAACCAGATGTTGAGATTGCCGCTTCTGCCAATACCGCAACACCATGCCAGCAACGCTCGTCCCTACGAGGAGAAAGAGCCCAGCTTGTAAATCGCTATTGTTTTCCCAATAGCGAACCCACACCCGACGCGGATCCCCATGTTCATAGACATCCACGGCATCGGGATGAACGAAGAATAATCCCTGACGTAGCAGTAAATTTGGATCGCCCGAGTGTAGCTCAGGATAGAAAGTTGCATAGCGCCGAGCGGTTGCAATGAGCGACCAAGTAATGAGGCGAACTGTCTTGGGATTGGCATCTGGGCGAGTTATTAGCACTGTAGGCGTGGTAAGGCTGCTTACTGTTTGATTGGGGACGTTGGGAAAAACACCGTAGATGCCTTCGGGAATCGTCGCAGCTCTGTAAACCCCTGGTTTTTGCATTGCCAGAAAGTTAGTTAGACCAGAGGAAATCGATAATAACTTCAGGGAGGGGTCGCTGGCAAAAGCCTCTCGCAAGCGTTCGTTGGCTCCCAGACGCCCCACATAAAATGCCGCATCCACCTGACCTTGGCTTAATAAATCCAAGGCCTCGCTAAAGCCGACATCATTGGTTTGAATGCTACTCGGCGTATCCAGTCGAGCCGCTTGGAGGAGTTGCTCCGCCGTAAAGCGAATCCCACTACCTGGTGTGCCGATCGCGATCGTTTTACTATTGAGATCAGAGAGTGTAACCGGTTCAGCATCAGCTTTGGCAACTGTCGTCTGGCGAGTAATGAGATGGATATGTTCTTCCGCAAGGACCGCAATCGCTTTGATCTCCCCTGTTTTCATCTTGGCTTCTGCCACATCGAGTTGTACGAGCGCTACATCTATCTCCCCTTCTAGTAGCTGTTGGAGATTATCCAGCGAGCCCTCAGACTCCTGAACTTGAAGATCAAGGTTGACGGTGTCCTCTACTGAAGCTTCAATGACCTGTCCCAAACGGTAGTAGTAGCCAGTGGGAGACCCGGTGGAGAGCTTTAATGGTTCAGAAACTGAGTTACATCCGCTCAAGCTGAGGGGCAAAAGCGCGATCGCCACCGTAACTAACTTCGGTAACCCTAACGTCGGGAAGAATAGTTGCATAACGGGATAGCAACCTAAAAATATTGATTGCTCTTCAACCTATCATACGGTTTAACTGTTGAGAAGTTACAGGTATACAAACATCCTAAAGCTGTGGAATCTTGAATAGTGTGAAAGGAATCAACCAATAGGGAACAAGGTGTTCCTGCTCTCTCATTTTCCCACCTTGGTTTGATGGTTATTAATAACTAATTGATTATACAATAATTAATGAATCTAATGGCAATGACTTGCATTTGCAGCACAAACAAAAGGAGGGATGAAGTCAAATGCAACGCCTAGTGTCTGCACTCTTTCGGTCGAACCTTGCACCCAACTACTGGTCTCAAGGCAGTTGGGCAATTTTACGGGTCGTCATCGGACTGTTTATGATTCATAACGGTATTGATAAACTTTCTGATGTTGAGTCCTTTGCCCAGGCTTATGTAGAAGTGATTGGTTTACCGTTTCCGATTTTCTTTAGTTACGTTGCCGGCTATGCGGAATTAATTGGCGCCCCCTTAGTGGCATTGGGACTGTTCACTCGACCCGCAGCGCTACTGAATGTGGCGACAATGGCAGTAGCGATTTACCATCATATTTTAGTCGCGGGCTTGAGTATTCCCTACTTAGAATTAGCCAGTATCTATGCGGCAGCTTTCTTGTTCTTTGCAGTCAATGGCGGTGGCATCTTTTCCCTGGATACCTTTATTGGGAATTGGATCAGTGACCGCTTAACACCAGATCGCTCAGAAGAAGAGGAACCGATTTCAGTTCGGGAAGTTGCAGAATCCAAATCCGTTAATTAAGGAGGTGAAAACATGGTTGGGAAAAAAATACTTGCACTCTTCGTTGTGGTAGCTTTCTTAATCACAGGTTGTGGCAGTTCTGACGCTCAAAGTCCTCCCGCCTCTAAAACGGAAACCACTCCAGAAATGAGTCAACAGCCAGAGCAAACAGAAGAAGTTGCTGAGGCAAAATCAGAAGCCAGTGCAGTCGAGTTAAGTCGAGAGGCTGCGGATCTCGAAAACGGCAAACAAGTCTTCATGGCAAAAGCCAATTGCACCCAATGTCATCGTGGCGGCATCAACACTGTAATCGCAGACAAACATTTGGGAAAAGATGCCCTGGAGAAATACAATATGGATTCTATAGCAGCGATCACGCACCAAGTGAGAAATGGTAAAAACGCGATGCCTGCCTACGGAAGACGACTCAGTGACGAACAAATTCAAGATGTTGCTGCTTATGTCCTCTCCCAAGCCGAAAAAGGTTGGACCAATCAATAACTGAATCTGCCGATGATTTTATCATTGCTCAGCGTTGGGAAGACTCAGCGCTGACTTTTTCTTGCTGATTTTTCCACCAAACTTCAACCCCATCCGCAATAGTTGCTGCCAGTTTTTCTTGCGCTTGGGGATCGGTAATCCATTCAAATTCAGTGGGATTAATCATGAAACCGAGTTCTAAAAGGACAGCGAGGGTCGTGTGGGGACGAGTCAGGGCAAGCGTATTCCAAAACACACCATAGGAATCTCGATCGCGCTCATTAACCAGATAATTGTGAAGGAAAACCGCCAAGTCGTGGGCGGGCGGATTGTACCAAAAGGTACCGATCCCAGAGGTATTAATGGCATCTCCATCATCGGGAAGCGCATTGTAGTGAATGGAAAGCGCGATCGCGGGATTGACCTCATTAATGAAAGCAATCCGGTCTGCTAAAGAGACAAACTGATCGCTCTCGCGGGTCATATAAACGATTGCGCCTCGTTGTTCGAGTTCCTCTCGCAGCAACTGAGAAACCGTCAAATTCACTACCTTTTCAGGATATCCTGTGGGTCCTTTTGCCCCGAGCTCATCTCCGCCATGACCTGGATCAAGTACAATTTTCATGCCAGCTAGAGTTTTATTCAATTCTGCATCACGCTTTGGTGGATGTTTCAGAGATAAAATCAAATTGCTTCCTTCATACCTGAGCCGATAGCCCCACTGTTGTTGTGACTTCAAATGAAAAGTATATTGCACTGTCTCAGGGTCAACTTGTTTCCAATCTAAGCGTTTAATGAAGGGATCGTCATCGAAATGGATGGTATCGGTTTGCGCGATCGTATGATGCAAAGTCAGCGTAAAGGTTGCTTCCCCCTGTTCCACGCTCACTGGTACAGGAACTTGCAAGGGAAAACTAATTTCAGTGGTGGTTGCTTCTGGTTTGGCTTTGATACTGCGAATCAAGGTTTTTGGCGGAACAGCATCAGGAATGATTTGTGTCTCCTCAGCATTAATCCAAGCCCCATAAGCCAAACGTAACCATTCCCCGTCCCGTCCCGTGACGGTTGCTCTTGTTCCTTTTGGCAGGGGCGTCAGACGAGAATAGCTCGTGCCGGGACCGGTTCGGGCTGCGCCTGTATCTACCGTCACTTCCACCACTGAATACTCTTGTGGCGTTAGGATTGTGATATCAGCTGTATCAGAAGCAGTAATGGTCTGGTCACCCAATTGCATTGTATAAGTGGGATTACCTAAATTTCCAGCGACTTTTGTAGTGAAACATCCCTGATAAAGTTGGGTAACCTGAAAAAGGGGTGCATTTTCTCCGGTTAAAACCGCATAATTTGGAGGAAGGGCACGTCTTGCCTGAGGCAACAGCGGGATGACTTGCTCATCTAAAGTTGCTCTCACCTCAGCCTGGGGTGAACCCATTGCTTCTAGGCAAATCAATTCTCCTACCTGACGAGTCATGGGTTGGGAAGGCACAAGAGACTCAGAGGCAAAACCGCCAGTAGCAGGAGGAGTGGGAAAGGGTGGAACCCGAGTCACTTGGATTCTAACTTCTTGATCCTGATAACGTAAGGTAAATTGGTTGTCTCCCATGTCTAGGGGGAAACTCGGAGCAAAGTGTCCGGCTCTACTCTGTTCGATAGGGGTACCATTAACATATACTCTACCGGGAGCCGTCCCAATGAGGAAGATTTGATCAGCTGTTGTCTGGTGCTTTTGAGGAGGATAAACCACAGTTAATTCTTGTTTTGTTTCCCCCAACGCTGGAAAAGTGGCATAACTTGTCACTAGCAGTCCTGAAATGAAAGGAGTGAACCAATTTTTCATGTATCCTAAAACTCGGAATAAGATTCAGTTTGATTTCTTTTTATAGGATATTAGTTGAGTGTTCATCGGTAAAATTTTAAGACGAGTCAGAATCAAATCTGCTTGCACTTGTTTTCGTGGCGATTAGTGTTAAGCTCAGTGATAAAAATCATGCTCAAAAATTAAAGGAGAGAAATAAAAATGATTGGTGCTATCGTAGGTGCTCTCGTAGGTCTAATTATTGGTGGTGTCGGAGTTCTCTTGTTTATGAGAGATCAAATCACACAACTCAAAGAGAACCATCAAAAAAAGCTAGAACAGCAAAAGAAACAATTAGAACAAGAACATCAAAAGCGAATTGAGGAAACAACCCAACGCTTACAGCAAGATTACCAAGCGCGAACGCAAGAACAAATTGATGAGCAGATTGAACAAGAAATTGCTGCCGCCCGAGAAAATGCCCAAGCCGAGTTAGAACAACTCCGTCAGCAACTAGAAGAGACGCGTCAAGAACTAATAGCCCAACAAAATTATCAAGCTCAGGTAGAAGAGTTACAAAATGAACTGCAACGTACCAACGCCCACTATCAACAACAAATGGAAGCGTTGGAACAAGAAAAAGAAAGCGCGATCGCGCAAACAAGAAGCGAATATGAAGAGCGGCTTGAACAACTGAACCAAGAACTTGCTTCAGCGCAAGAGAAGCTTGCTCAAGTTGAAGCGACCAGTGCAAACACCACTGAATCGGTAGAACCCAAAACTCAGTTTGCCTTTGAAGAACCGGAAACCACTTTTAGTCCCCAAGAGACAGAAGTTAGGGAAGAAGTAACCAGTTTTCAAGAGGTAGACACGAACTTGAGTGCAGAGTCAGCTAGCACCGCGAGTCCAACAGAGGAAGCAACAGCAACTGATGAATTTGATGAGCTGTTTGATGACGAACTGAGTACCAGTTCTGCAACCGCAGAATCAGCCACAACCAGTCAGCAAGAATTAGATGAATTCTTTTTGGATGATGAAGAAGAATTCAATACAGTAACCAGCAATGAAACTCAAGCTTTTGATGATGACGAATTTGATGCTTTCTTTGCTGATGTTAAGGAAACAGCAACCCCTGCTAACGGCACTGCCAGTCAAAGTGAGGAAGATGAATTAGAAGAGTTAGACGCTTTGTTTTCTGATGATGAAACAGCAAAGGATCAATCTCAAACTCAACAAAAAAGTACAGCTGATGAGGAATTAGATAGCCTCTTTGATCTCTTTGATGAAGATGAAGCAAAAAAAAACGTGTAGTTGAGCAATTAATGGCTTGGGGAAATGAAGAGAAGACGACAATTATTCCTCAAGTCGAAGCTTATGCTTGGGATGAAGATGAACGGGTTCGCGCTGGTGTTGCACTTACTTTTGGTCAATTGATTGCCGAAAAAACAGTCGATGATCAGGTAGAACAAGCGCTTCAGCAGTTAGGAAACCTCAGCTGCGATCGCGCGCCCTTAGTTCGCCAATGTGCCGTTCAATCTCTCGGCAAAATTCGTTCCGAAGCCGTCATTCCTTTCTTAACTCGCGCCTTACAAGATGCAGATCTTGACGTTGTGGCCAGTGCCAGTGCTATCTTAAACAACTACAAAACCGATCCCGGGCCTTCTGCCACTGCTTCCGAACCCACCCTACCGGAAAACAGCGCCCTAAAAGCGCAAAACCAATCACTTTAATCTCTCCCGAGACGTTTAAAATAGGTTGGGTAATCATGCACTGACGCCCAACCGAATATGAAACGTAACCTGGTTGTAATTGCATCGCTCCTTTTATCTGGAATTGTTGGGTGTACCACCGCTCCCTCCACTTCCCAATTGGCAGAATCAGAGGACAAACCATCATCTTCTGAGCAGGCAAAGCAAATTGCCACTCAACCTCTTACGCCACAACCCATTCAGATTAAAATAGAGGATTTACCGCCCCCTTTTGCCACGGAAAGTGCCTCGAAACCGCCACAAGTGAGTCCGATTCCAGACCAACCGACACTCAAGGTTCCGGAAGGATTTACCGTTAACGTTTTTGCTGAAGATTTAAATAATCCCCGTTGGCTGGCTTTAACCCCCTCGGGAGATGTGTTAGTGACTGAAACTCGGGATAACCGGATCCGGTTATTAAAAGATACGGATAATAATGGGGTTGCTGATGTCTCGCAAGTGTTTGCCACTGCCGACAATGGCTTAGATATTCCCTTTGGCATGGCATTTACCGAAGATTATTTCTTTTTAGGCAATCACAATGCAGTGCGTCGCTACCCTTACGAAAAAGGGCAAGAACAACTCATGGACAAGGGAGAAAAAATTGCGGATCTTCCCGGTGGCGGTTATCGGCAACATTGGACGAGAAATGTTGTTCTTTCCCCCGATCAAAGCCAGCTCTATGTATCCATTGGTTCCCGCAGTAATGTCAGTGAAGAGCCGCTCCCCCGTGCTTCCGTACAGGTCATGAACTTAGATGGCTCAAATCAAGAAACCTTTGCCTTTGGTTTACGCAACCCAGTTGGGTTAGACTTTCATCCAGAAACGCAAGCCCTCTATACTACTGTCAATGAACGAGATGGTTTAGGCGATGACTTAGTTCCCGACTATTTAACCCGTTTAGAACCCGGTGAATTTTATGGTTGGCCCTATACCTATTTCAAACCGAGTTTACTGGATCCGCGACAAAGTAATAACGGGAAAAGCAAGGAACCGGAACTGGCGGCAAAAACTCGCACCCCTGATGTTTTATTTCAATCCCATTCGGCTGCCTTGGGTTTAGCCTTTTATGACGGCAAGACCTTCCCAGAATTTTATCGTAATGGGGCCTTTGTTGCTTTTCGCGGGTCTTGGAATCGCGATCGCGGTACCGGCTATAAAATAGTGTTTGTTCCGTTTAATGAGCAAAATCGTCCCGAAGGCGATTATCAAGATTTCCTGACCGGATTCCTGACCGATCCCAGTGTTCCCCGTACCTGGGGGCGTCCAGTGGGGGTACAGGTTCTTCCCGATGGCAGTTTACTCTTGACAGAAGAAGCTAACAACCGCATTTATCGCGTCCAATACACAGGACAATAAACCGTGAATACCCCCAGTCACTATATTTTCAATCTTGTCTTTCTGGGCAACACCATTGCCCCCCATGCCAACCTTGCCATTACGTTGGGCGCAATTCTACCCGATCTCCCCATTTTTATTTTTTATGGCATCACAAAATGGGTTTACCAACTGCCAGAAAAGGAAATTTGGGGAAACGCTTACCATGATCCCCTGTGGCAAAACCTAATTGCCCTTTTCCACTCTTTTCCCTTGGCTGCGATCAGTCTAATCCTCTGTCTATACTGGCATTGGCAAAGTGGAGTAGTATTCTGTACCAGCCTCATTTGCCATTCTCTCCTTGATTTTCCAGTTCATCATGATGACGCCCATCGCCACTTTTTTCCCTTCAGTGACTATCGCTTTATTAGTCCCCTATCTTACTGGGATCACTCTCACTATGGGCATTTTGTCGCTTTAGCAGAAGTCTTATTTGTCCTTGCGGTTACCCCCTTTGCCATCAGTTTACTCAAATCTGGAGTAAGCAAAGGGATTATTTTTAGCATTGATTTATTGTATATTGTTGGCTACATCCGCTTTTATCTCTAATGTTCCCGCTTGCTAGTCACGGGATTTGTGAGAAGATAGCAAAGACCCACTTTTGAGCCACCGCCGCTTGTTAAGGACATCTATGGAACTGCAAAATTCATCCCGCCGAACGAAAATTGTTGCGACTGTTGGTCCTGCCACACTCAAACCCGATGTCTTGCGCGATTTAATTAAAGCAGGGGCGACCACCCTCCGACTCAACTTTTCTCATGGCACCCAAGAGGATCACCAAAGAAGCATCCGCCTGATTCGTCAAACCGCCTTTGAACTCAATCAACCCGTTGCCATCTTACAAGACTTACAAGGACCGAAAATTCGCCTCGGTGAATTTGAAAAGGGTTCGATTACTCTGGCCAAAGGAGATCCCTTTATTCTCACTAGCGATCCGATGATGGGTACTCAAGAAAAAAGTTATGTCAGTTATGACTTACTGGCTGAGGAAGTTCCTCCCGGTGCAACCATTTTGCTTGATGATGGTCGCGTTGAAATGAAAGTCGAGGAAGTCTATCCAGAGAAAAAGGAGGTCCATGGGCGTGTTGTAGTTGGGGGAGTTCTCTCCAATAATAAAGGGGTCAATTTTCCAGGAGTCTATTTATCCGTTCGTGCTTTAACGGATAAAGATCGTCGGGACTTAATGTTTGGTTTAGATCAAGGCGTTGATTGGATCGCCTTGAGTTTTGTCCGCAACCCCCAAGATGTTTTAGAGATTAAGGAAATTATTTCCAGTGCCGGCAAATCTGTGCCCGTCATTGCCAAAATTGAAAAGCATGAAGCCATTGAACAGATGGAAGCGATTTTATCGCTTTGTGATGGGGTAATGGTAGCGCGCGGTGACCTCGGCGTTGAATTACCAGCCGAAGATGTCCCCATTTTGCAAAAGCGACTGATTCAAACCGCAAATCGTTTGGGAATTCCTGTCATTACGGCTACTCAAATGTTAGATAGCATGGTGGCCAATGCTCGTCCTACTCGCGCCGAAGTTTCTGACGTTGCCAATGCAATTTTAGATGGGACAGATGCGGTCATGCTGTCCAATGAAACCGCGGTTGGACAACATCCCGTAGAAGCGGTAGCCACAATGGCGCGAATTGCCGACCGCATGGAACGGGAAAAACCCAAGCCCTCCGACCAACTCGATACAACACGCACTATTCCCAATGCAATTTCGAGTGCAGTTAGTCAAATTTCCCGTCAGTTGGATGCTGCTGCCATTATGACCTTAACCAAAACCGGGGCAACGGCGAGAAATGTTTCAAAATTCCGTCCGCAGACCCGCATTTTAGCGGTCACGCCTCATGTTGATGTGGCGCGTCAACTGCAACTGGTTTGGGGAGTGAAACCTCTGCTCGTTCTAGATTTACCGTCTACTGGACAAACCTTCAAAGCTGCCTTAAATGTCGCGCAAGAAAAAGGGCTACTGGCAGAAGGAGACTTAGTTGTCATGACTGCCGGCACTTTGCAAGGTGTTTCCGGATCAACTGATTTGATCAAAGTAGAAGTTGTGACTGCGGTTTTGGGTCGGGGGGTGGGCATTGGTCACGGTACCGTTAGTGGTCGCGCCCGTGTGGCAAAAAGTGCGAACGATGTGGGAAACTTTCGTCCTGGGGAAATTCTAGTGGTTCCCAAGACGAATGCTGATTATGTTGAGGCAATCCGTAAAGCAACAGGAATTATCACTGAAGAAAGCAGTCTGACGAGCCATGCGGCAGTGATTGGTTTACGCCTGGGGATTCCTGTCATTGTTGGTTTTGAAGAAGCAACGCAAACGATTCGAGAAGGGGCAATCTTAAGTCTGGATGCTCAACGGGGGTTAGTCTTTTCGGGTGCGGTTCCGGCTGGGGGTCATTTGAATGAGGGTGCTGGTACGGGGGTTCCACTCCCTTCTTAAGGTTTTCTCTCGCTTCTCGTGCAGAAAAATAATTTCCAAACGAAGGAGAGTTCGCCAGGCAACTAACGAATGGTAATGAGTTATTCCCTCACTTTCCCCCGCCCAGTGACTCTTTTAGCAAACCCGATTTAGGATAATCATATAATTGACATAAAGTCAAGATCAGGTTCGGGTTTAAGGAACTGATCTTTACCAATACAGACAACATCAATCATCCTAGAGGTAGAAAGTAAGTTTCCTTGCTGGTGATGAGGTGAAATTGAGAGAGTGCAAAAGCCAGGGAAAGGTGAGCTTACCAATTGCTGAATCGTTGGAGTGGAAATCAAAAGTCAGAGATGAAAACCCTAATCGAGAATCAACCCATTACCTTTGAAACTGCCTTAACCATTGTTGATGCCACAGTTTTTTCTCAGGTGTCTCGCCATTTAAAGAATATTGAAATTGAAGTTTTGCGGGGGGCTTGGTACGGTAAAACCTATGATGACATTGCCTTAGAAAGTGGGTACGCACCGGAATATATTAAGCATGATGTGGGTCCCAAGTTATGGAAAATTCTCTCAGCTAGTTTTGGGGAAAAAGTGAGTAAAACCAGCTTAATTGCCCTCTTAGCCAGCAAAGCCCAAGCGAATCCCCCTCTCTCACAACAGTCCTCTCCTCTCACTGACGCTGTAACCCCAAGCCAGTCTCTAGATGGACCGATTCCTCTCCGTTCTGCCTTTTATATCGAGCGTCCTGCCGTAGAAACGCGTTGCTACAGCGAAATTACCAAATCAGGCATCCTCATTCGCATTAAAGCTCCCGCTCAGATGGGTAAAACGTCTTTGATGGTCAGAATTCTTGCGGCGGCTAAAGAAGCCTCATCAGAAGTGGCGACGGTTGCTTTAAATTTACAACAAGCCGATCGCGCTGTTTTTCAAGATTTAGATCAATTTCTGCGTTGGTTTTGTGCAGCGATTACGCGCAAATTGCAATTGCCCTATCAAGTCAGTGATTACTGGAGTGAAACGTTTGGCAGTAAAAGTAACTGCACGGCTTATTTTGAAGACTGCATTCTCCCTCATCTCAATAGCAAGTTTGTTTTGGCTTTGGATAAAGTTGATGAAGTCTTTGCTCATCCCGAAATTGCCGATGATTTTTTTAGTCTGTTACGCTCTTGGTATGAAGAAGCCTCTTATGGCGAAAGCGGCAATCCCCTGTGGCAGAATTTGTGTTTAATGATTGTCCATTCCACAGATGTTTACATTCCCTTAGATATTAACAAGTCGCCCTTTAACGTTGGCTTGCCCATTGAACTCGAACCCTTCAACGGCAGCCAAGCCATTGCCTTAGCGCAACGCTATCAACTCAATTTCACCGAAG
Organism: Cyanobacteria bacterium GSL.Bin1; assembly: GCA_009909085.1. Taxonomy (NCBI): domain Bacteria; kingdom Bacillati; phylum Cyanobacteriota; species Cyanobacteria bacterium GSL.Bin1. The sequence goes on from JAAANX010000033.1 coordinate 33,660, forward strand.
CCGAGTGTCAGTCATTGATGGCACTGATTGCCGGACATCCCTACTTATTACAACAAGCCTTCTTTCATTTATCCCAAGGACTGGATTTGTCTCAGTTTCTCGAAACAGCAACCACAGATGCAGGGATTTATGGTCATCATTTGCATCGGCACCGGGAACTGTTGCAAGCTCATCCTGCTCTTTTAGAGGCTTATCAAGAGGTGGTGCATAGTACAGCGCCGGTGGAATTAGAGCAAGCAGTTGCCTTTAAATTACAAAGTTTGGGCTTGGTTAAATTTCAAGGGAATTGTGTTCTGCCTAGTTGCCAGTTGTATCAAGCCTATTTTCGCGATCGCGTGTAAATATCACCCCAAGGCTTAACCCATAGAAAAATTCTGCACCGCTGTAATCAATTCTGGAACCGCAGTGGCTGACCAATTCCCTTCTGCGCCACGCCCCGTTTGGAGAATCAAGCGCAGGGAAAAGGAATGGGGATAGCCTTCCACTTCTAGCCAAACTTGGTCTGATTCCGCTTCGCACGCAATTCTCTCTTCCTCAACCAATTCTTGCGCCATAGTTTCCATGGTGGTCGCCAGTTGCAATAATAAGCGACAAAAATCCTGAAATTCTGTTGTCGTTAATTCAATCGCCCATTCATCACTACCGACTAAGCCTTTATAGGTGGTGGCATAAGGATTCCAACCCAGCCGCCAACCCGGTGCTTTTTTCAGAATGCGATCCATGGTTTAAATTCATCTCTTTACTCAGAACCGATCACGAGCGTTAGCGCGATCGGCTCTTTCCCCAAATGATTATTACTCCCCAATAATTTCCGGTTGAGTCAGTTCATCCGACATTTCAATAATGGCACGGATGGGAGGCGTCATTAAGGGATCTTCGAGATTGTCTTGCGCTTTATCTTCACTACGACGACGCTTGGCGCGTTTTGCCACTTGCACCGTAATCCGATAGCGATTGGACGCAGCATTCATTAACTGTTCAGCCCGTTGGACAATCTCATCCGAGTTAAAAGAGGAACGTTTATACATTCTTAGAGTAGTTCAGCCGATTTGCTAAGCGTGATAACACATCTATCAGGATAACGTATTCCCCAAGAGAGACCTTAGCTTAACAGGGCTTCAGCAAACTCATAACTGGAAAAGGGACGTAAATCTTCAATGCCTTCACCGGCACCAACAAAGCGAATGGGAAGATTGAGTTGTTTGGAAATCGCTAGGGCGACCCCCCCTTTAGAACTACCATCCAGTTTAGTCAAAACCACACCGCTTAAACGGGCGACTTCGGTAAAGGCTTCCGCTTGCTTCAACCCATTTTGCCCTAAGCTAGCATCAATGACCAGGAGCGATTCAATCTTGGCATCAGGGGCTTTTTTGTCAATGACTTTGCGGATTTTGCTCAACTCTTCCATCAAGTTTTTCTTGTTTTGTAAGCGCCCAGCGGTGTCTACTAAGAGCAGTTCTGTGCCTTTATTTTGGGCTTTAGTTATGGCATCGTACACCACCGCTGCGGGATCGGTATTTTTTCCCGGATTTGCAACGACTTCAGTATTGGCGCGATCGCCCCAAGCTTTGACTTGTTCCACTGCTGCCGCCCGGAAGGTATCGGCTGCGGCAATCAGACAGCGATAATCCGATTTTTGACCGAGATGAGCCAGTTTACCAATGGTGGTGGTTTTTCCTGCCCCATTCACACCTGTAATTAACCAGATATTGAGCTGGTCTTTTTCTGGGGCAAAGGTGACGGGGGTATCTTTATTTTGGAACGGACGTTCTAGAATGTCTTGGACAATTTCTTTTAAATACGCGATCGCGCTCTCTAACGGTAACGCTTCTTCGCGCATTTTCGCCTGTAAGGTTTCGATGATGTAATCTGTCGCTTCAATCCCCACATCCGCTTGCAGCAGCAGGGCTTCAATTTCCATTACTGCATCATCATTGAGGGGTCCTTTTCCAACCGCTGCTTTTAATTGATTGAGGAAATTACGGCGCGTTTTCCCTAACCCCCTCCGCAACTGTTTTAACCAGCTAATTTCTTCTTCTGAAATGTCTTCCGGTTTCCGCCCTTGATTAGCTAGCACTTGTGCTGACCAAGTGGTTTCTTCATCTTCCTCACTGACAGGGGCTGCAGCAACGGGTTCCGGTTCCGGCTCAGGTTTTGGTTCTGGTTCTGGCGTATCGTCGATCGCGCTTTCTTTGAGCTTCTCCAATCCTCCTGATTGTTGCAACCAAGTGGGAGTGGCAGCGGAGGCGCTACTGGTTTCCTCACTGGCAACCGGAGATTCCTCCACCTCAGTCGGGGTTTCTTCTGTTGCGACTTCTTGTGTTTCCTCTGTATTTAACGCCGGTTCCTCTGAGGAAACTTCTTCTTGTTCTGACGCTGTTTCTGACGAAACATCAGATTGAGAGGTTTGTTCCTCTTGTTCATTAAATTGACGACGAAACCAGTTAAAAACCATGACACCTCCAAGATTGCTCATTCATCAAGCGCGAGCCGATGACGAGGGTAACTCTAAATTTTTGCTCACGCGCCGTAAAACACCATTAATAAAACGATACCCTTCTTCATCAGAATACCGTTTTCCTAACTCCACTGCTTCATTGATTGCAATTTGTACCGGCGTCTCTAAAAAGACCATTTCTGCAACGGCAATTCGTAGCAGCGAGCGGTCAATTTTCGGGAGGCGATCAAAATTCCAATCCACTAGAGAAGCCCGAATGGCATCATCAATTTCCTGGCGATGCTCAACAATCGTGGTTAACAGTTGCAGGGTATAGTCCCGTACTTCTTGTAAATTGGCAATGTAGAGAAATTCTGGTAATTCCACAGCATATCCCAGACGATTGATCGCCGTTTGGGTTAAGTCAACCGCATCCGAAACCATCGTCTTGGCACTATTCATTGTTGTGGCGCGGGTTTCACTACTCAGTAAGCGATCTCGCCCTCGCTTTAACTCTTGTGCCGCATTTTCAATGGCTTCTTCAACTTCATGAGTCAGCGTGCGAATGGCAGCGAGTACAATGCTATGTAACTCTTGCTGAGAAATTTTTTCGGGGTCTTTCCCCATTTGACCTTGACTTAAGAGAGCCAGCTCGCGGGCGACCCGACGCGGTTGTTTTCGTTTCATCTCAATTTAGGCACATTCTTGCTGAATTGTATTTAAAAGCATAGCAGTGACAAAGTCTTTCCTCATCTTCGCTCCTGGCTTGAGGGGAAGATGATCGTCCTGATCATACTGCTGCGATGAGATGAATTGAAAAATATTGTGTTTTTAAACGATGATTCGGCAATCAAGCGCAAAAAGAGGGATGCCATCGCTGCGATTGCCTGCCTTTGTGAATAAGCAGCGATGGTAATTCTGACCCCAATTAATTCTGCTTAACATCGACGTGAGTTTTGATCGCTTGCCAAATTGACAAGACTCCTTCCAACCAACCTTGGGCAAACGTAATCCGACTTTGAGGATCAACTTCCAATAAATGAGCGAAATCGGGGTCATGAAGCCGTGCTTGCTCTGGATATTCCTTCAGGTCGAGAAAACTCCATAAATAGTCGAGGACATCTTCATCGAGTGCTTCCGCGAGAGAGCTCACCCGTTCAAAGTGCTGGTAATCTTTGTAGGAGAGTTTTGAACTGGAGCGAATTCCGAGTTCAAATCCTTCTTGATGGACTTTGTTGAGAAGGACATTTTTTTCAACCCGTAGCCGTTCGACTAAATTCTCTTGTCCTTGCGCTTGTTGTTTGAGTTCTTCACAAGTAATAGCCATTTCTAAAGCCTCCTGGCAAATCGAAGAAATATTGAAGTTGTGTTTGACAGCTTGCAGCCGTTCAAATAATTCATCAGGAACGGCGATGGTGACTCTGTGGCTCACAACTTTCTCCTTAAATCTGTGTACTCTTATACAATAACCTAAATAATTACATAACAACTGGGAATGATAGATTTTGTTACATAATTTACAGATTTTAGTTGAATGTTATGTAACTGCGGATTGAGATCGAGAGAATGCGGTTATCAAGGCATACAAGTTTGGAATACCCAAAATTGGGATGATGATCCCGAACTGATTGCCGTCCCTTCTGGCAGAATCGCGATTAGCTGCAAGTAGCGGGAAAGATATTGTGGTGTGGGAACAAACTCAAAAGGTGCGGAATGCATCTTCACTGCGTCGCTTCAGGCCGCTTTCCAGCTTGAATTCAATTCAAGGTGGGTCGGCAGTTTCTTCGACCAGATGCGTCTAAATCCTCCTGTTATTTGTTGCCACTATCCCCCCCCACAGGACTCATTAAAATTAATTCTCCTGTTGGTGTTCATTCCATTGGTACATTTGGATTTGCCATGCAAAGCTGATCAAACTGTTCATCGCTCAAATGCACCGGTTTGATATCTAGAGTAAGGGGAAGCGTCCACATAACAGTACCACCTTACCAATTAGGTTAATTAGAACCCAGTGAAACTGAAAACAATTATAGATTAAATCATTTAAGCGGGCGGCGGGAATCGAACCCGCATCATCAGCTTGGAAGGCTGAGGTTTTACCACTAAACTACGCCCGCGCCCTTTTTATTCGCTCTACTAGGTTAGCACAACCGATTCCCCTTAGCAAGCTCTCGGAAAAATTGGTTATAGTATGGCTGTCATTTCCTCTCTAACACTGGCTAACCAAAGATGATTGAAGCTTACCATTGGCAAGAACAAGTTTTCCCTTGGTCTCATTATCGAGAGCTAGCCTCAACGAATCATACGGCTTGGCAACTCTTAGAAAAGGGACACTCCTCTCCTTTAATTGTCACGGCTGACCAGCAAACTGCAGGCAAAGGACAATGGGGAAGGCAATGGGCATCAGCAGCAGGGGGACTTTATTTATCTTTACTACTGACTCCACAAATGAAAGTCGAACAACCGTCTCATCTCACAATTGCTAGTGTATTTGGGGTGACAGAACTTCTCAACTGCTATCAAATTCCAGTGCAAATTAAATGGTTAAATGATATTTTCCTAGAGCGGAAAAAATTAGGAGGCGTTTTAACAGAAACTCGCATTCACAATCAACAACTGAAAGCCGTTGTAATTGGTATTGGCATTAATTGGAGTAATCCAGTTCCTGAGAGAGGAATCGCCTTAAAAGATTATCTAAATGAAAATAAAATCACAGCAAATCTTAATTTATCTCCCAGTTTAAAGAGGGAATTGATGGTTTCCTACTTGCCAGTGCAACTAACTGATTTAACGGATTTAAAGTATATTATTCTGGCTGGTTTACTATGGGGCTACCAATGTTACTCTCAAGCAGGACTGAGGGAAATTTTACCTCAATATGAAGCCCGGCTTCTCAGTTGAGGCTACCTTTAGATCCTCATGCTACGAAACGAACAGGGATCTACTATAATAGGCTGTGCTGTTGTTTCAGTCTTGGTGCTACCGCTAGACGGTGCAGCTTTCTTGCTCGGTTCTGTAGACCAGCGTTGTTCGTTTTTCAGTGTTTATTATTGATTATTGAGTATGTCCTCCTCTCCAGAAAAAAACAATCAACAAAGTGCTTCTAGTCTAAAGGATATTCGGGCTACGCGCATTCAAAAAGCAGAAGCCCTAAAAGAAGAAGGACTCAATCCCTTTGGCTATAAGTGGGACGTTACCCATCATGCAGGAGAATTGCAGCAGCAGTATGTTGACTTAGAAAATGGAGAAGAAGCGGCAGTAGAAGTTTCAATTGCAGGACGAATTACTGCTCGTCGGGTCTTTGGAAAACTCGCCTTTTTTACATTACAAGATGAAACAGGGACAATTCAACTTTATTTAGATAAAAAGCGCATCACTGCTGCAATGCCTCATCTGGATAATGCGTTTAATTTGCTTAAAAAGCAAACTGATGCCGGTGATTTTTTAGGGGTTAAAGGAACGCTTAAGCGGACAGATAAGGGAGAACTCTCAGTCAATGTCAGTGAATATGATATTCTGACTAAATCGTTACTGCCGCTTCCGGATAAATGGCATGGGTTAACGGATACAGAAAAACGATATCGTCAGCGCTATGTGGACTTAATTGTCAACCCGAATGTGCGGGAAACATTTCGGAAACGAGCAAAAATTATTGCTGCAATTCGCCGCTATTTGGAAGGCAATGATTTCTTAGAAATTGAAACTCCTGTTTTACAAGCAGAAGCGGGGGGGGCAGATGCGCGTCCGTTTGTCACCTATCATAATACTTTAGAGATGGATTTGTATCTGAGAATTGCAACCGAACTTCATCTCAAACGCTTAATTGTGGGTGGGTTTGAACGGGTTTTTGAACTCGGTCGAATTTTTAGAAACGAAGGAATTTCAACTCGTCATAACCCGGAGTTTACTTCGATTGAAGTGTATCAAGCTTATGCCGATTATTATGACATGATGACCCTTACTGAAAATATTATCACCTGTGCTGCGAATGAAGTTTTAGGGTCATTAATTTTGTATTATCAGGGAGAAACGATTGATTTAAATTCCCCTTGGAAACGGGCAACAATGCACGAATTAATTCAAGAAAAAACAGGGATTAATTTTAATCAGTTTCATGAGTTTACTGAAGCTAAAAAAGCAGTAGAAGAAGCAGGAATTGAGGTGCCAGAAGAGTGTCAATCTTTAGGAAAGCTCTTAAATGAAGTCTTTGAACAAAAGGTAGAAGCAACCTTAATTCAGCCGACCTTTGTTCTTGATTTTCCTAAGGAAATTTCTCCTTTAGCAAAGCCTCACCGTTCTAAGGAAGGATTAGTGGAACGGTTTGAGTTATTTGTCGCGGGACGAGAAATGGCAAATAGTTTTTCGGAGTTAACGGATCCTATTGATCAACGGGAACGTTTGGAATTACAAGCTGAGAAAAAAGCAGCTGGGGATTTAGAAGCTCATAATGTAGATGAAGATTTTTTGACCGCTTTAGAGTATGGAATGCCCCCAACAGGAGGCTTAGGGATTGGCATTGACCGCTTAGTCATGTTATTAACGGATGCCCCGAGTATTCGGGATGTGATTGCCTTTCCCTTGCTCAAAGGAATGACGACAACCAGTACGGAGGAAGCAGAGAGCTAAATTTGTGCTGACAAGTACCAAGAACCCCCTGATTAAAAATATTCGTAAACTTCATCAGAGTAAGTATCGCAAAGCACAAGGTCTGCTTTTGCTGGAAGGAACGAATTTGCTGGAAGCCGCTTGTGAGGCTAACTATCTTTTAGAAACAGTCTGCTATACCTCCTACTGGCAAGAAAAACATCCTCAACTATGGGAAAAACTTGAGCAACAAGCACAGCGAATTGAATTAGTATCGCCAGAAGTACTCAGCGCGATCGCGCTGACCAAAACGCCGGATGGCATTATGGCTATTGCCCCCCGTTCGTTACCACCCCCTGTCGATCTTGCCAGCATCCAATTCGGGTTAATGGTGGAACAACTGCAAGATCCGGGCAATCTGGGAACCATTATTCGCACAGCAGCAGCTACCGGTGTGGATTGTCTCTGGGCGAGTGCCGATAGTGTAGAATTTGATCATCCGAAAGTCTTACGAGCATCGGTTGGGGCGTGGTTTCGCGTGCCAATGGCAGTGGAAACCGATATTCAGTCTTTGCTTGAACAATTCCCTGGACAAGTGGTGGCGACGGTTCCGACGGCTGAGAAAACCTATTGGGAAGTGGATTTTCAGCAACCGACGCTGATCTTGCTCGGTAATGAAGGTGCCGGTTTATCGTCAGACTTAACTTCTTTAGCGGACGAATGGGTCAAAATTCCCTTAGAAGGGGGAGTTGAATCTTTAAATGCCGCGATCGCGGCGTCTCTCCTTTTATACGAAGCAAAACGACAAAGATGGGAAAACGGGGAAACGGGGTAAGGGAGAGAGTTACTTTGAATAAGGCGATACTGATCGGTGGAAGTAGGGGAAAGGAGCAAGGGAAGAAGATATTCCCTTAAGAACTGATCTCCTAAAGCAACCCTAATGAACCGCGGCACGGGAAGAAAACCGGTCTTTTAAAGATAAACCAATATAAACAATAATAACAATCGCGATCGCGCCCCAACCGAGGGGTTCGGGTAGCCAAAACACCACTTCAATTTGATTGTTTTCTCCGGGTTGGAGATACCAGATGGTTTCAGTGCCGCTTTGTTTCACTAAAGATTGATTTCCGTTGGCTTCTGGATTGATAATTTTCATTCCCCAAGGGGTTTGGAAGCGAAATTCTAAATCTAAAAGAGAACTTGCCCCCACTAGCAACGAATTTTCTCCTTTGATTGTTCCCAAAGCAGTTAAATCAATATTAAGTTGCACCTGGGTTTGTTGAAACAGAATAAAGTTATTTTGCTCGGTGGTGAGTTGAGAGTCAAGTTGCACTAACTCACTCGGTGCTGGCGTCGCTGTTGAATGAGTCGGATTAAAAAAGCGATTAAACTTGCTTTCTAATTCTTGGGCATTGGCAAAAGGAATAGTCAATTCCACCGCTTGTGGTGAAAGGCGCTGCGTTTTTCCCCCAAGTTGTCGCGATCGCGTTTGCAAACTGCCTAACCAGTCTTCAACATCGGCTTGACTAAAGTTTGTTAGTTGTTGACCTAATTCTATGTGTTGGACAATTTCCCCGCGGTGTAAACCATTAAAGTTAATGCCCACATCGTAGTGAACACAACCGGAGAGAAAAAGGGGAAGCAATAAGAGTAAAAGGCGTTTCCAAGCAGAATTGATGATCATAATCCGGTGATGGACGACAACTATTCATCATAGTGGGTTGTCGAGTTGAACAGAGGCATAAATAACGAGACGAATTCCTTAATTAATCCAGTTTCTAGAAAACGTGTCAAGATACATTACAATGTGTTACGATTTATTAAGTTTGTGACTTAACATTTTATCTTCGCTTTCCCTTCATGACCTTTTTTAACGTAACAGAACCTGTCCTCCGTCGTAAACAAACTGCCCTTGACGTGCAAGATCTGTGTGGATTGCTTAAAATCAACATTGAAATTGGGAATAATCAAGTCTTTTCTGCACTTTACACGAGAATCGATCAAGTTTTACTGTTATGGAGCGCGATCGCGCTGGCAATTTTTTCCTGTGGTCAGTTTCTAGCCATTAGCTGGATCACTCAAGCTTACCTGTCATCGCTTCTGACTTTAGCAGCGATCGCAATCATGATCCTGTTCACTCGCTTCTGGACACAAGTCGAACAATTATCTTGGGTCATGTATTTCTGGAGTGGCTTAATGCTGCTGAGTTTAAGCCTGACGAATTTAGGTATTTTGGGCGGTTGGGGATTGATTCTCCTTAATTTGTGCCCCCTCTGGCTGGGAAGTTGCGGTCTTGGGTATGTCGTGACCGGTTTCGGATTGCGTTCTCGTCTCTTCCTTTTGATTGGCTTAGCGCATCTGGGGGGAATTCTCCTCTTACCGCTGATTGCCAGTTGGCAATTTTTATTTACAGGTTTTCTCATTGCCAGTAGCTTAGCTTTGTTATCCGCAGTGCAGTGGGATATGCGCGAACCGATTGCTTCTCCTGTCTTATCAACCGCTGAGCAAGAATTTAACCGCCAACAGCAATCATTTAGACAACAACACGACCATTAATCCGGAAGAACTTTAGAAAAAGTTTAATTTTTTTGTAGTTTATCTTACAAAACCGGTAACAATTATCTATCCTAGAAATAAGGTTATTTAGTGAGTACTCAGTAGCATTGCCTCTATCAGCAGTTTTGCTGTTTGGGCTGAGAATTTTCTTCCGAAGGAGAACGACGTCAGGAAGAAAAAGGGCATTGAATCAAGAAAGCGCGAATTGAATCATGAAATCATCCAACACAAGTTTTGATTGAGTTACGGGTTTGGGGTTTTTGTCGTTTCCCCCAATTTGCAACTTTGAAGGGAGTGCGAAACCACTCATCAGAACAGTCTGACAAGGTTGACCTACTTGAGACAACATTAAGTTAACAATTAACTCAATCAAGACTTTGCTTCTTTCAAGCCAACCCCCTGCTCAAAGCGAACAAAATCAGCTTGGGCAGGGGGTTGGGATTTTATTTAAGAGTTGACTTGCTCAACAACCTCATCTGTTTTGGCTGCCATAATAAAATCATTCTGATGCAGACCATTAATGGTATGGGTCCACCACTGAACCGTTAATTTCCCCCATTCCACAATTAAAGTGGGATGATGTTGTTCTTGTTCGGCGATGTCTCCAACCTGCTGCGCTAATGCGAGGGCGCGTTTAAAGTTGGCAAGCGTATAGCTGCGTTCTAAGTAAGACGTTCCGTTTTCATTCTTGAGAGACCAATCAGGAATTTGCGGTTTATATTGAGCAATTTCCTCTTCAGTAACGGGTGGAACATTGCCTTGACAGGGAACACATTGCTGTTGAGATAAAGTTGCCATAATTGATTCCTCCCTTCATCGTTTTCGCTCTTGTAGTTTTTTATAAACTGCTTTCACATCGACGTTATGGTGAGACATAGCGACTAATGTGTGATAAAGCAGATCAGCCACTTCCGACGCGATCGCGCTGGGGTCATCATCTTTACACGCCATCACCACTTCCGCTGCTTCTTCGCCAATTTTCTTGAGCATTTTATTATCGCCCCCCGCCATCAAGTTACAAGTGTAGGAGTCGGGGGTGGGATGATCGCGGCGCTCACAGATAACATCATAAAGCCCAGACAAAGTATCGGCGGGCGGATCCGCTTTACTCCCATCCACTTGATGGAAACAGGATCGTTCACCGGTATGACAAGCAATCTCTCCGAGTTGTTCAACCGTAATTAGAAGCGCATCACTATCGCAGTCGTAGCGCACAGCTTTCACTTTTTGCAAATGCCCAGAGGTTTCTCCTTTGTGCCATAATTCTTGGCGCGATCGGCTCCAAAACCAAGTTTCTCCTGTTGCCAAGGTTTTTTGCAGAGAGGTTGCACTCATCCACGCCATCATCAATACTGTACCATCCAAATAATCTTGGACGATGGCAGGAACTAATCCTTGTTGGTTGTAGCGAATTTGATCAACCGGAATGGCTTGGGAAAAATCAGTCATCTTTGCCGATGGGGAGTTTTGCAGTGAAATTATAGCATTCGGAGGAAACGGTGCTGCCATCTTGACCAGAGAGGGCAATCGAGAGCCGTCATCTTATAATAAATACGTAAGTGGTGAATTTCATAATTTGTATAAAACTTTTCAGAATTGCATTTCACTGTTACTCATCCACTGCTTGCTTCGATCATTGCACCTCATTACTAAAATTTTAGAGGCATTAGAATCATGAATTACGCCCAAGCCACTCAATGTGCTCTTCTTTCGGAAGAGATTTATCAAGAGTTTTCCCAGATTCAGTTTAGTCATTTTCCGAATCTTACTCCGGTGTTAATTGACAAAGAGGATACGGGGACTCAATGTGCAATGTTATTAGATTCAACGGAAGATGCCATTTATATTGTCTTCCGAGGAAGTGAAGAAAAAATCGATTGGACTACCAACTTTGATTTGAATAAAGTCACATTTGAAGAAAACGTTATCCACCAAGAAATTGTTGACAAGCTTGAAGAAGTCTATCCTTACGAAGAAAAGAGTCAATCCGGTGCCAAGATGCATCAGGGGTTTGTGAATGCTTATCTTTCAGTCCGAGAGGAGATTCATCATCAGATCAAGAATTATACTGCTTCTCAAGTGGTTGTAACCGGTCATAGTTTGGGTGGGGCATTATCAACCTTATGTGCCGTTGATATCCAATATTGCTTCGGCCAACAGTTTGCCATCTCTACCTATACCTTTGGTTCTCCCCGCGTGGGGAACGAGGGGTTTAGAGAATCGTTTAACAAGCGCGTACCCAATAGTTATCGCTTTATTTATGGCATGGATCTTGTGCCGGCTTTACCCCGACCTTGGCAAGGATATCGCCATGTGGAAAAAGAATATCGGCTAGGACCTCGTTTCAGCTTGAATTTTCTTTCTCAACGTTTCCGCGATCATGACATTATGAACTACATTACCGCATTGAAAGCATTAGCTTGATGAGTCATCTTGATTGCTAAGATACAGATTAAAATCCCCCCAACCATATACAGTTAGAGGGACAAGCAATCGTGCTGAGATGGCCTTAATAAGCGTGTTGAATTTCGTAAAATTCTGGAGAAACGTAATCTTTACGCAGGGGCCAACCCACCCAATCTTCATTCATCAACAGCCGTTTCAGATTGGGATGTCCATCAAAAACGATACCGAACATATCGTAAGTTTCCCGTTCTTGCCAATCAGCCGTTTTCCAAATCCAATAAACTGATGGCACGCGAGGATTGTCACGGGGTAAAAAGACTTTGATGCGCACTTCCTCAGTGGAGTCAGCATCATCATACACTTTTGCTAGGTGATAAAAGCTCACTAACTCCTTCCCGGGACCCGCATCATAACCGCCCTGACATTGCAGATAATTAAATCCATTCTGATAAAGGGCAGTTGCAACCGGTAGCAAGGCATCTGCCTCTACCCGAATCATTTCCACGCCCCGATGGTCGGCGGGGAGGGCTTGATTCTCTAAGCCATTATTAGAAAGCCAGGAGGAAACCGCACCGGGTTCAACCAGTTGCGATTCTTCTTGATTGGCTTCTTCGTTTTGAGTCTGTTTTTCTTGTTCAGCCACCTTAAGCCTCCTCTTTTTGGGTTTGGGATTCACTCAACGCTGGTGAGAGAGGTGCTTCCATTGCTTCGGCAAGTTCCTTCGGCGGCGTTTCCCAAGTGCCTTTTCCTAAATATTGTCCATCATGGATGGGCTGAACCACTTTCATGTTGTGAGTCGTGCTGTAATAGCGATGGGTTTGTTCAATAGAACCTGCCCGTTCTTGGATTGACTCGTTCGCAATTTTCTTCCGGAGTTTGACAATCGCGTCAATAATGGCTTCGGGACGCGGTGGGCAACCGGGAATATAAGCATCTACCGGAATTAATTTATCAACCCCGCGCACGGCTGTGGGAGAATCCACACTAAACATCCCACCGGTAATCGTGCAAGCGCCCATGGCAATAACATATTTCGGGGCAGGCATTTCTTCATAAAGCCGCACCAACGCCGGTGCCATCTTCATCGTAATCGTACCGGAGGTAATAATTAAGTCGGCTTGCCGAGGACTGCAACGGGGCAATAAGCCAAACCGGTCAAAGTCAAAGCGAGACCCAATGAGAGCGGCAAATTCAATGAAGCAGCAAGCAGTACCATACATCATTGGCCAAAGACTCGATAACCGCGACCAATTGTAGAGGTCATCAACGGTTGTCAGAATCACGTTTTCTGATAAATCTTGCGTTACTCCCGTTCTACTAGCAGGATTCAAGATTTTTTCTTTCTGTTGTTCTTCTAAAGTTCCTTGATTCATAGTTGATTCAGAATTCATGACCATTCTAATGCTCCTTTGCGCCATGCGTACACTAATGCCACAACAAGAATGGCAATAAAGATTAGGGCTTCGACAAACGCGAGTAGTCCGAGTTGACTAAAGGCAACTGCCCAGGGATATAAAAAGACTGTTTCGACATCAAAGACCACAAACACCAGCGCAAACATATAGTAACGAATGTTAAATTGAATCCAGGCTCCGCCCATCGGCTCCATCCCAGATTCATAGCTGGTGCGTGTCTCTGGTCCCCCGCCACTGGGTCGTAATAATTTAGCCGCAGCGAGGGCAATGACAGGGATTAATGAGCAAATGAGCAAAAATCCCAAAAAGTATTCATAGCCAGTTAGTGCAAACACGCGGTTCTTTCCCTCTTGTTAAGTGCAAACTTTGTTATGTTTCTTTACGTTCTACTCTCTATCGTATCTTAATGCGTTGCTAGTAACGGCTCATTCGCTAGGGATAATTAGATGATGAATATTTATAGTGATCTTTAGCTGTTTCATACCCAAACATCATTCTCTGCCGTTAACTCACCGCCCGTATCACCCGTATTTACGATACCCTTTGGCTCGACGAGCATTATCTTGCACTCGTCTTTCGCAGAGGGTTTATGCTCGACCCCTCGCGGAATAACGTACATTTCTCCGGCTTCGAAAGTCACTTTGCCCTCCCAAAATTCGATGTCGAGCTCGCCATCAACGACGATAAATACTTCGTCAGTATCGGAGTGCTTGTGCCAGACGAATTCGCCTTGTAATTTAACCAACTTGAATTGGTAATTATTCATCTCAGCAATAACTCTAGGAGACCAATGCTCATGAAATTTAGCGAATTTATCTTTGAAGTTTATAGGAGCGTATTTCATAGGAGTGCTGCAACAAATAAACCATCCATAATGTCTTGAAATTTCCCTAAGCAGCCTATAGCTACTGGATGATCATTTTCTTGGATTACTCTAGAATCTCCATACAGCTAACTATTAGTTATTCTGCCACTCGGTTCAGGATGTAGGTAGAGTAGTGACAGCCATATAAAATAACTCATAACCTTCTACCTAAAAGTGCATTGACGAGATTCGAGTTTATAGTAGATGGTCCGCCAGTCTCACAACAGACTCGCCGGCGTGAGCGTCTTCGAGCTTGGAAGAGCATAGTACGGCAAGAGGCTGAAAAATGTTGTTCACCAGAGCAAAAAGTAGCCACTGGTCCGATTATGCTTCAAGTGACCTATTTCTACGATGCCATTGCAATCGATGTGGACAATATCGTCAAGCCAATTCAAGATGCCATAATTGGATTAGCTTATATTGATGATGATCAAGTAACTGATGTTCTGGTCAGGAAGAGAAATTTGTCAGGTAACTTTAAAGTAGAAAATATGACGCCCACCCTTGCCGAAGGCTTTTCTCGGGGAAATGAATTCCTTCATATTGTCGTCATGGATGCTCCTGATCAAGAGGTACTTATCTGATGGTAACCCCAACTGCGAATTTAGAAAGAGAGAGATTACTGCAACTCGCAGAGGAATATCGTAACAAGGGGTACGAAGTTTCCTTTCATCCCAATCCTGAGGATCTACCTGATTTTCTTAAAGGTTATCGCCCTGACTTGATAGCAAGACACGAAAATGAATCTGTGATCGTTAAAGTTACCTCACGCTCTTCTCTTGATTATTCTTCTACACAATATTTACGTAATCTAGCCCAAGTTGTAGAAAAACATCCTGGTTGGCGATTTGAGTGGGTGATGACTAATCCCGAGGATGCTACTTATGGATCAAAAGCGGAAAGGTCTCTTCAGAAACCTGAAATAGAAACAAGACTAGACCTAGCAAAGCAACTTGCCAAACAACATCCAGAATCAGCAATTCTCTATTGTTGGTCTTTAGTTGAAGCAACTTTAAGGCTGATTGCAGAGCAAGAGAAACTGAGTTTACAAAGATTCGATCCACTTTATCTAGTGAAACAACTAGTGAGTGAGGGTGCGATTTCTCGAACTGAGTATCAGGTACTGATGAATGCACTCTCATTACGTAACGCGATTGCTCATGGCTTCAAAACCCCCCAACTGACGCAAGAATCTGTGTATGAGCTCATTGATCTGACAGAGCAATTCTTGAAAACTTTACCCGCTAGTACCAGGGTAGACTGAGCATTCACCTATAGCCAACAGTTGAATCATTCAGGACTTAGTCAGTTCCACTGCATCTCGCCCATCTAAAGCTTCTAAATAGACCTTCACTTGTTCTTCATTAGCGGTGGGTAGCTTTTTCCCGGTAAAGTCGGGATGAATTGGGAGTTGGCGATGTCCGCGATCTACTAATACCACCAACCAAATTGCTTCTGGTCGCCCATATTCGGTGACTGCATTCAGGGCAGCGCGAGCGGTACGACCTTTATAGATTACATCATCCACTAAAACGATAATTTTGTCGGTGAGATCAAAGGGAATGTCAGTTCTGGCAGGAGTGCGGGTCTTAATTTGGTCGAGATCATCCCGGTAAAAAGTAATATCTAAGGCGCCCACGGGAACCGTGATGCCTTCTAAGGTTTCAATTTGTTGGGCGAGACGTTGGGCGAGGGGAACACCACGGGTATGAATCCCTAAGAGGATTAGCTTTGAAGGGTCACTGGCTTTTTCTAGGAGTTGGGAGGCTAACCGCGTAATCGAGCGTCTAATTTCTGCAGCGGATAAAATTTCAATGACTGTCATGTTGCTACAAGTGAGGGGTTGTGAGTCGCTACCTTGAGTGTTTTCTGAGGCGAGGAATGAGCCATAAGCCAAGAAAATAAGCAATAATAGCAGCGATCGCGCCGACAACGGTACAACCCAAAAGTAGGGTCACGGCAAAAACTTGTCCGGCTTGCAGTAACTCTGTCGTCGATGTCCAATCGACATCTGTTGATAACTCATGGGTTCCCAGGAGAAGTTGTCCCACTTTGAAGTTAAACAGATAAATGGGAACATAGGTAAAGGGGTTACTAATCCAAGTGCCCACAGCCGCAGTTAACTTATTTCCCCGCACGAGAATCGCCAGGAAAACGCCAAGAATGGTTTGCGCCCCAAAAAAGGGAAATAAGCCTGCAAAGACACCCGTTGCTAACCCACGCGCGATCGCGGGAGTCGTACTACGTAAGCGAATAATTCGCAGATAGACATAACGGAATTTTCGTTTCCACCAAGCCTGTCGTTTCTTAATTAAATAATAAGTGGGTTGCATCAGTTGATTGGAGGCAATGTGAGTCATCACAATATTATTATCATCTTAACCAATGCTCAGCGCAGACGTCTTCGCTGACAGATAGAGTTCATGGCGAAACGACATTTGTCTTTTTGATAAATTCTCCCTGTGCTTCAAAAAGGATGAGACAATAAAATGATGATTGCTTGTGTTAAAGGGAGTCAAATCTAATGCGGATTTTAATCATGGGTGGTACCCGTTTTATTGGGGTTGCCCTAACTAAAATTTTAGTCGAACAAGGACATGAAGTAACCTTATTTAATCGAGGGAATAAACCCTCTCCTCTTGAGGGGGTGAAAGAAATTCATGGTGATAGAAAAGATCCAGAACAACTCAAAGAAAGGTTGGCAACAGCAAGTTTTGATGCCATTTTTGATAATAATGGAAGAGAATTAAGTGATACACAACCCTTAGTAGAGTTATTTAAGGATCAAATTGAACATTTTGTTTATGTTAGTTCGGCAGGGGTTTATTTAAAGTCGGATCAAATGCCTCACTATGAAGCGGATGCGATTGATCCGAAAAGTCGCCACAAAGGAAAACATGATACAGAAACCTATTTAAGTGAAATGGGGGTTCCTTGGACCTCTGTGCGCCCGGTTTATATATATGGGGCAGGGAATTATAATGATTTGGAAGCGTGGTTTTTTGATCGGATTGTGCGCGATCGCGCAATTCCGATTCCCGGTCATGGCGAACATATGACTCAACTGGGTCATGTCCAAGACTTAGCCTATGCCATGGCATCAATTTTAGGGAATAAAAAAGCCTTGGCACAAGTTTATAATATTTCAGGCGAACGTTATGTTACTTTTAATGGGATTGCTCGCGCTTGTGCAAAAGCGATTGGAAAATCTCCCGATCATTTAAAGTTAGCTCACTATAATCCTAAGGATTTTGACTTTGGTAAAAAGAAAGCCTTTCCCTTACGAACGCAACACTTTTTTGCCGATATTAGTAAGGCAAAAATGGATTTAGGTTGGCAACCCCAATACGATTTAATTAGCGGCTTAAAAGAATCTTTTGAAAAAGATTATCTCGCTCAAAATCGTCACGAAGCCGAGATTGATTTTTCCCTTGATGACCAGATTCTTTCCGCCTAAAAAAAGACAACGAGCCCGGGGAAAAGCTTGATTCGGGAAAAAGGATCAAGGAACTGCTTCAATCCCTTTGTCCTTTCTCCCTTTCGCTTCCTCACCCAGTTTTCTTTCAAAGATCAAAAGTCATAACTCGGAGAATCTTGAAAATCTTTGGCAAACGCTAGCCATAGCGGAAACTGCAGTAAAGAAAGATCCACTTCATTTTCACTTTGGTCAATAATAATCAATGGTAGATCTTCATCCTCGACAATACGATCCGCTCTCTGAACCAGTGATTCTGGACTTTCAAACAAGACCACTCCCCGATTGGGTCCAAAATCGCTCCGAGAAATACCTAAACAATCTTGTAGCCCACGACGCCATTCCCCTAATCGTTCCGGGGAATCTGCTAAAACCAGGGTGCGCAACTGTTCTCCATACAGCTCTCGCAACACAGCAATAATCGCAGAAGCCACTAAAATATTCTGTAAACGACTCCCCATTGTAGGAATTGTCCCTCTCCCTGCTAGGGTGAAAAACCATTCCTGAGCGCGATCGGCATGAACCGGTTCAAACGTCCGCCGTAATTGCCAGGGGGGACCATAATAATCGGGAAAAGTTCGATATTGATCGAGTAAGGTCCGAATTTGTCGAGCTTCTTCTTCCCATTCTTGTTGGGCAAATTGTGGGAAAGCCTTTTTCGGTTCCGGTGGCGGTGTAGCCGGTAGCGGATTTTCTTCGGCAACGGGTTCTTCTAAGCTGGGTAAATCGAGTTGTTCAGCAGCAACCGCTAAATCCTGTAAACTTCCGACGAGATAGTCTTTGAAGCCTTGCACTCGTACTGCTAGTTCTTGAGAAACCCCGGCAAAAGTAGTGCGCATTTCTTCGGTCGCGCGATCGCGCCGTCGTTCTAACTGCTCAACCGACTGTTGCAAATTTTGCCGTTTTTCTTCTAGTTCTTGCACACCCTGTTGGATCATTTGCGCGATCGCGCGCTTGACAGCAGCCGTTTCCTCGGCAATACGTTGTTGTTTTTGGGCTTCTAGGGTTTTAATTTCTTGTTCTAATTGTGCTTTTTGGGCTTGTAACTGTTCTAAATCAGCGCTTAAATCCACTGCAGGAAAGTCCTGTTGATTGGTTTTCAACAGGGCTTGTTCATGAATATTTTTCCGGTTTTGATCAATGGGTTGGGGAGAGTTAGATTCTTCAATTGGCATAAATGAATTACTTTTATTATTTATTATTTTTATCGTGAATTAGGGATTGCTTCTGAACGATCAAGTTTTATTTTTTCTTCTAAACACTGCTTTAATTGTTTGGGACTAAAGAGAACGGGAACAAAATGAATACTTTTAACTTCGCGGAAGTAAAACAAAATCGGGACAGACGGCCAAAAAATCTTCCAATTTGACCAATCCTCATAAGGAAATTGGCGGATTCGTTTTTCGGAACGATAAACCTCAAGCGAAGTTTCCGTAAAAGCGAGTCTGATAATAACCGTTTGTAACATCAAGAAAAATGAAAACAAACTAATAATTATGCCTAAAATAACTCCAACCAAAGCCAAAATTTTGCTGCTGAAGACAAGGGTATTGCCCAGGAAAATCAAAGCCAGCCCAATCACGAAAACAGCGAGTGATAACCGATAATCAGGAGATAACGTGATCGTTTTTGAGGTAGAAGGAGAAGATGTCATGATTAATAAACCTCATATCTAGTATTTTTTCTATCGTCTCATGAAACTCCTTGAAACGCACTGCCTGCCCCTTGAAACATCAGCCAGGATAATAAGAAATTCGCAATAAAAATCGCTAATAAGGCAGTGACAACTGCCGTTGTTGTCGATTGTCCCACTCCTTTTGCCCCACCGGTGGTGGTTAACCCCCAACTACAACCAATAATTGCAATTAAAGCGCCGAAAACGCTAGCTTTAATCAAGGCACTGACTAAATCCCACAATTGTAAAAAATTTTTAGCCGAATCTAAAAAAACCGTATCGGAGAGATTATAGACAGTGGTTGCAATTAGTAACCCTCCTGCCATCCCTGTCATTAGCGATAAAATGGTGAGAATAGGCAACATTGTACAACAGGCAATCATCCTGGGAATGACCAAATATTCGATTGGATCTGTCTTGAGAACATAAAGGGCGTCAATTTGTTCAGTTACTTGCATGGTACCAATTTCAGCAGCAAAAGCAGAGCCAACTCTCCCCGCAATGACCACTGCGGTTAAAACCGGTGCCAATTCTCGCGTTAGCGCGATCGCGAGCACCCCTCCGACAGCGGTTCCCGCGCCAAAATTAATAAACTCCCGTGCCACCTGAATCGTAAATACCATACCGACAAAACTTGCTGTAATCAAAGCAATAACAAGGGAATCAGGACCCACGACCGCCATTTGTTCTAAGGTATTGCGACGATGAATTTTGTGGGGTTGTAAGTGTAACAGGAGTTGTCCCCCTAAAAATAGTGCTGCCACGACCCGCTGCACCCATGACCCTAACCCGGTTTTCAACGTCATTTGATTAGTGATTCTATTTATCTTCAGGATTAACGCGGAATCGTTCCACCGAAGCCAAAAGATCCCCCGCTAAACTTACCAAATTTTGGAGTGCAGTTGAAACCTGCTGCGATTCTTGAGAGGTTCCTTGTGCTGTCATTTCTACCGATTGCATCACCTGCGCTACCGATTGAGCGGTTTCTGATTGTTCCACTGTATCAGCCGTAATCGACTGGACAAGAGAGTCAATGCGATTAGAAACTTGAATAATATCTTCCAAGGCATTTTTGGCTTGTTCCGCCCGTTCTGTTCCCTCAATTACCTGTTGGGTTCCTTCTTCCATCGCAATCATCACCGAGCTGGTTTCACTTTGAATTTGCAGTACAATTTTTTCAATCTCCCGCAAAGACTTCGTTGAACGGTCAGCAAGCTGTCGGACTTCATCAGCAATTACGGCAAAGCCCCGTCCGGCTTCTCCCGCACGCGCTGCCTCAATGGAGGCGTTTAAGGCTAAGTTGTTCGTCCGAGTGGCAATTTGGGAAATGACCGAAACAATCTTAGAAATTTCTTGAGAAGATTCGGCAAGACGCTTCACTTTGCGGGTACTTTGCGCCACGGTTTCTCGAATTTGGAGAATCCCAGCCACGGTACTATCCACCGCTTCTCCTCCTTTGAGTGCTGTTTCTGAGGCAGTACGAGCAACCGATTCCGCTTCTTTGGCATTATCCGCAACCCGTTGAATGGACTCTGTCATCATCTGTGCTGAATTCAAACTGACGGCTAACTCTTCGGCTTGTCGCAGGGCATCTTCCGATAATCCGCCGGCAAAAGAGGCACTTTCCGCTGCCCCTTCATTCACTTGTCGAGCCGCTTCTTTCACCTGTTGTACAATTGTACGGAGACTACGAATGGTTAAGTTAAAGGCATCAGCAACTGCACCGAGAACGTCGGCACTCACCTGCGCCTGAACCGTTAAGTCTCCTCGGGCTGCCCCCTCTACATCATCGAGTAAGCGAATCACTTGACGCTGTAAATCTTCTTTTGCTTGTTCTTGTTCTTGGGCTTTGCGTTGGGCTTCATTCATTGTTGTAGAGACCACTCGCGTCATCTGGTTGAAACCGGACGCCAATTGCCCAAATTCGTCTTGAGAATAGACTGTGGCTTTCGCATCAAGATTTCCTTGCTGAACGGCATATAACTGTGCTTGTAAATCGCTAGTAGAACGTTTAATTTGCTTAACGACCACACCACCCATTACCCAAGTAACGGCACCGCTAGCAGCACCTCCCACTAATCCAACTGCACTTGATTTGACCAAGTTACCCAAAAAGGTCGGTTTATTTTCTCCAACTGTGGATAGAGCAAAACTTCCTACGGCAACTACTACAGCAGAGGCAATTCCCACAGCACCCGAGAAGATTTTTTGTTTTTTCGCTAAAGAAGCATTTTCTAAAAAGGCAAGTGACCCTTGTTCCTGTTCAACAACAGGTTCGTCATCTTGGCTGCTGCCATCTAACGAGCGATCTGCCCCTACTTCACGAGTCTCTGCCGTATTAAATAATTCAGCACCTTGCCTTTGCTCAGGAGAACTGGCAAATAAGCCTTGACCGCCACCTGTATGATTTTCATCAGTTAAGATTGCGCTCTCTTCCTCTGAAAAGGCATCAAGGGTTTCTTGGCTGGTTACTGTTTCGTGATCGTGACCCTGAGGACTTTCTTGATTTTGCGAAAAAGCACCAGAAGACCCCCCTTGGCCGGAGGATTTCGTGTGACCCTCACTCAAATTAGCAGACTGTTCTGTTGGCTGGGGTTGTATGTAACCAAAAGTATGCAAATCATCATCTTCCCCGTCTTCTAGAAAGTCTTCATCATCAGTATATTGATCAAAGTCAAATTCTTCCTCAATCAAGCTAGCATCTGTACTATCCCCTTCTGAAAATGATGCTGATGCAGCGTTTTGAGTATGCGAAAGAAGCGTGCCTTGATTTTGTGAATCATCATTGCCACTAGTAGAACCAGTACTATGATTGAAGCGAGTTGGAGCTTGATTCTCTAAATTTTGCGAGTCTTGAGAATGAAATGAGTTGGTCATGTCTGATGCTTCTAAATTAGTGACCTCTTCATCTTCTTCATCAAAATCATCATTTAATGCAGAAATAGCAGTCACTTCATCTTCTGACAACTCAGTAAAGGGATTGACTGGTTCTCCTTCTGTCGTAGCGTTGGCAGGAGCCTCATCAAAAGGATCTGCTAAATCCTGACTTAAATCCCCTGTATATTCATCTTCATCGTCTTCAAACTCTGAGTTTTCTTCCTCTGACCAAATCTCCGTTATATCTTCTCCGTCAGATCCAGATTGAACGATATGCGTTGTTGAGGTTGTCGACCATTGACTGGTATTTGTGGTTGCGGGTGCTTGAGTTGATGCAGCAGAAAAGTTTTCAACTCCTTCTCTTTCCCATTGCTCAACTGTTTCCAACCCGGAATTAGCGCATTCAATATAATCTTCGTTGTCGGTGTTTTGAATCACTAAATTATATTGTTCTTTAGCGCCTTCAAGGTTTTGAAAATAACAATAAATATGACCTCTCAGGAGTAAAAATTCTGGATCATTGGGTGACTCCTGAACTAACTTTTCAATGATTTCTGCTGCCTCTTCATAGTTGTCTGTGATATAAGCCGTCTTGGCTCGCTCATATTCTTGTTGGTTTTTGTGGGTCCTTGATGCCATTTCCCGTTGTGCCTCCCAATTTGCTATTTAATAATAAATTTTTCTCAGGAGAGATGATTTTTTTGAATTTTATAAGAGGGTAAAGACCGCCTCTCCAGCTTAACTTTATCCTAAATAAATTAGACTCAGTTTTCTCCCGAAACTGAGTATTTTTTTTAGGCAGCCCACCGCGCTGAACGCAAAATTGCTGAAGGATTGAGTAAGAGTAAAGAAGAATTGTCGAGTTCCCATTCTCCTTTAATAAAAGGAGCCATTTCATCAGATAAGTTACTGGGAAGTTCTAATTCTTCTGGTTCAAGCCATTCCATACCAGTAATTTTCTCGACTGCTAGTCCCATCATCATTTCTTGCTCTTCGATTGTAATAACAGGAATTTCAGATCGCTCAGTTGTTAAGACGCCAGGGTCTCCTAAAAACTTTCCTAAATCAGCAACCCAAATCACTTGTCCTCGGAGATTCATTGTACCCAATAAGAGGACAGAAGCATTAGGAATCGGCGTAATTAAGTTTGGGGATTGGGAGACAACTTCTCGAATGCCAGTTGCGGGAATTGCGAGTTCGGTTTGCGAAGGAAGATGAAGTCGTAAATGCAATTCTCCTTCTGGCGGTTCGTATGACTGGAGGTCTGAACTCAGGTCATCTTCTGGATTAAAAGAAGAGATTGAGGCGTTTTCATTAAATTCTGCCGGATTAGTCATTACAATTTCACTCTATCCCCTTAGCAACTGCTTAATCGTGCCGATTAGTTCTGTGGGCTCAAACGGTTTGGCAATATAAGCATCCGCGCCTTGTTTCATTCCCCAGTATTTATCAAATTCTTCTCCTTTAGAAGAACACATAATAACCGGGACATTTTCGGTATTAGGGTCAGTCTTAATTTGACGACAGACTTCATAGCCATTCATCCGAGGCATGACAATATCTAAAACAACGATATCAGGTGGTTGCGTTTTAATTTGTTCTAAGGCTTCCACTCCATCCCCAACACTGATGACAGACGCATTTAACCCACTCCCTTTTAGTAAATCGGAAATCATCTGTCTCTGGGTTACACTATCTTCAACGACTAAAACAGTACTCATATAATTGTGTGTCCTTACTACGGGCTTAAACTGTGACTAAGATTGGTGTTTCATTTTAATCCGATTCTAATGGAATTTGGACGGTTGTGATGATAGAAAATGTAACTAGATTTCTTTAAATCATTATATATTGTGATCTATATCTAGTTTATTGACCATATTCATGTAAAATTTTTAGCAAATCGGTTTCAGTAATGGGTTGTGCTAAAAAACTGGTTACTCCTAAATGCTGGGCTCTGATCAAACGAAGCGGATCCAAAGTTTCTGGAATCAACAGAACAATCGGTGTCGTTGCCAACGTTGGAATATTTCTTAAACTATAGCTCAGTTGTTCCCCCGACCAAGTAGATATCTCTAAGGCACAGAAAATTAGACAAGGCTGCGATCGCGCAACCAGACTGAGTGCTGAAATGGGATCATCAATGATTGTAGTAGTATATCCTTGAGATTTTAAAATATCTTTAATTTGTTGACTAACTTGCTTTTCTTCATTGATGCAAACAACTTGATTAGAGGAAGGGGATTGATCGATTGTCGAGTAATCAACACTCAACTCTGTCCAAAGTTCTTCTTCTGCCAACAGTTGTAACCAGCCTCGCTGGATGTAGGGATAAAGTGCTTGGCTAATGGTCAGTAAGTTTTTATTGAGATAACGAGCAATTCGCCGTAATGAGAGTTGACCCTGACACGCTACAGCTAAGCTACGATAGGCAGAAAAAGTCAAGGCTTGCTTGAGTTCATTTGTCTTGATGATCAGGGGACATTGCTCCGGAGAAGTAATATAGGGATAAAGCTGTTTCCATTGTTGCAATTCTCGTGTTACTTGTCTTAAATTTGGAGTGACTTCAATCGTAGCAAGCTGAGGTTGGAGCACAGTTTTACGCTCAAAAATAAAGTGTCCCTGATTTAAACTTAATAAATCAAATAAGGTTTCATGCACAATATGCTCAAGAATCTGTATGGCTTGTTCAGAAGTCAGAATCTGATGCTCAAGAAGGACCCATAAATAGTTATATTCAGGTAAAACTCTTCCTGTTGTCTGGAAAGAGTCGATGGGCAAAGGAATATTCTCAATTTTTGGTAAATATTCCACAGTTGCTTCTACTTGATAGCGACGAAGATAATCTTGTAAACGTTGTAAATGGAGGTGATTTTGGTTAATTGTATAAGTCAGTTGTCCCTTACTGAAAAAGAGCAACCAAAAGGAAGGCTTAGTGCCAGTGGGAGAAGATTGGTTTTGACTGGGAAATGCTGAGGTCGTTTCGATTAAGAGTTGTCCGGTGTATTGACCACGCTCAATCCACTCTAATAAGCTACGGATATCAAATTCATGCAAGCTACCATACATAAGATTTAGTGAAAACTCCTATCAGTGACCGAAGGGCAAAATTAATAACGAAATTCATTCTGCTAGAGAGAGATTGAAAAAACTAGGGCTTGTCCACCTAAATTATGAAAGTAAGTTAAGATCAATCCCATTGCCTGTTGTATCCCTGATGTCTTTTCCTACAAAAACGGATTCACGGTATGTAAAATTTAGCAGAAGCCAAGTGAGTAAAACATAAAAAAGAGGATTAGGGTCGTGCTGTATATTGCAGAAGTGAAGAAACAGACAAAAGCGTTTATGGGCGGGATGAAAACCGTTCTTCATTTACTGGCTTGTCAACAAAATGATAACCGTTGGAGCGCTATTCCAGGAGAAGACATACTCTCCACTGATGATGTCACACAGCAATTTGCAGAAGGAGTAATCGTCACAGTTAATTTGGGACCGAATCGTCAAGTACAAGGGACATTAGATTTAGCAGGACCAAGGGTCGCTAATTTATTACAAACCTTTTCTCGGCAAGTGGAAAAGACGAGAGGGCAAGAGGAAGAGATTGAAGAGTGGAAGCAATCTTTAACCATTCAAGCACAAGAATTGAACCGACGCCAGAATGAATTACACGAAGCTGAAGTCCGAATTGAAGAAAAAGAAGAAGAACTGAGTGAGTTAGAGCAAGAACGAACTGAAATTCAGCAATTAAGAGAACAATGGGAGCGCGATCGCACTGAGTTAGAAGGGGCTTGGGAACAACTACGAGGAGAACAACAGCGCCTAGAAACCCAACAAGAAGAACTAAAAGGGAAACAAGGGCTAAGCCCAGAACAAGGGGAATCTTTGCGTGCATTGATCCAACAAATCGAAGGCGCGATCACAACGGCGCAAGCAACAAAGAATCCGCTCAATTCGGCTCAAACTGTCGTCCAACAGCAAACCCAAGCCATTAAAGAACAATCAAAAACACTAGAAGGAGAACGTCAACAGGCTGAACAACGACAAAATGATGCCCGCCAACTCAGCGAGCAATTAAAAAACCTTCGCCAGCAATTGCAAGAACAACAAGGAAATTTACTCCAAACCCAGCAGTGCTTAGCAACTGCTCAAAGCCAAATCGACACGAAGCAGCAAATCGTTACTTATTTAAGCGCTCAATTACAAAAACAAAGTGAAGTTAGAGATATTTTGTCTCGCTTAGTCATCAACTCGCCACAATTAAAAATTAACCAAGACGTAGATCTCCAATCCTTAGAAGCAATGCCGCTCGAACAACTAGAAGAAGAGTTGAATACCATGCAAGAGTCCTTTGAGCAGGCTGTTTCTTTTGTTAAAGATCAAGAAGAAGAGTTAGATTACCAATTACAAAGCGTTCGTGAGCTAGAAGAACAATTAAAGCAAGCTCGTAGCAGTGACAAAGAAAATATTCAAAATGAATTAGCCGAAGAAGAAGATCGCTACCGCTTTTTAGAAAAAACTTTAGTGGGTCAACGCCGAAATTTAATGTCAAGGGAAGACATTATAGAGCAATATAGGATTATTTTAACGCGTCGTCAAGGGGATAGCGATTGGGAACCAGAAATTCAAAAAGTGGATTTAAGTCCAATTTTTAATAAAGTTGATCACCAGCGTGACTATAGTGAAGATGAATATCACCAAGTGAATGAAGAATTACAAACTTTACACAATCAAGTTCAAGAATTAGAAAGTAAGCTCAAGGAGCAACAAAAAGAGTGTGACCAAACTCGAAGTGAAATTGAAGCTTTAGAATTGACTTGGCAAGAAACACAAAAAGAAGCGACTGAACGATTAACTCGTGTTGAAGTGAAGGGAGAAATTTTACATCTTCAGGAAAAGAAATTACAGGAGATTCATCAACAACTCAATACGATTGCTGAAGCAATTGAAAATATTAATGTATCAGAACAACAAAATCAATTATCACAGGTACAAGAATTACTTGCCAGTTTATCTTAGTTTATCTTTTCAAAACAATTAAGTTCTGCTCTACTTCTGCATAAATGTTACCAGGAAACGAAGCGGTACGGCTTTTATTCGGGGCATTAATTAAATAGACTAATGCTTCAACTTGCTCAAACGTTGGAGACTGACGAAAATGCTGTCGCCAAAATAAACGCATTACTCTCCGTTGTAGGGCGAGGGGTACCGTTTGCAGTGAATCACGAGCGAGAGAATACCCTGATGTTTCTAGAGAGGCTTTTTGAAATAGATCAGTTGCCAGTACTTGCAGATACTCAGTTTCAGCTTGTAGAATTTCTGCAGTTTGAGCAAGCGCCATCTCAACTTGGGGATTGAAATGTTCTTTAAGTTGAGGCAATATTTGCTGTCGTAGGCGATTTCTAGCGTAGGAGAGATTTTCATTCGCCGCATCTTCCCAAACGGGCAGTTGAAACTGTTCGCAAAATTGTTGTGTTTCAGAGCGAGAAAAATTGAGTAAGGGACGAACTAGAGAGATGTTTTCTGTCAGTGATCTTTGCCAAGTCAGTGCTTGTAAGCCATCACTCCCACTGCCTCGGATTAAATTATAGAGTAGCGTTTCCGCGCGATCGCTGCCCGTATGCCCTGTCACTAGGTAATTGTATTCATGATCTTGGCAACAGTCTCTTAACACTTGATAACGCCATGAACGGGCACTGGCTTCTGTTTCAGTAACAGGAGTGGCTGCTGTCAGTCGAAAAAAGGGAATGCGGTATCCTTGAACCCATTGCTGCACATGATCCGCCATTCCCGCATCATTTTGCCAACGATGATCACAATGAGCAACCCCTAACTCCCACTGCCACTTCGCTTGTAAATCCAAGAGTAATCGCAACAAACAAAGGGAATCTTGTCCACCGGAAACAGCGAGTAAAATCCGAGCTTGTTTCGGTAGCAATTGGCGTTGACGCAGAGTTTTATGAACTCTTGCATGAAAATCTGTCCAGGCGATGGTCATTCGTCATTGGTCATTTGTCCTTCTGTAATTGGTCGCTGATTACTCTTAAAAGAACCAGCCATAGGAATGTAACCCTTTCCCGAGTAGGTTGACGCCCAAATAACAGATCCAAACGACAACAAAGCCGGTACTGGCTAAAATTGCGGGTCGTCTGCCTTGCCATCCTTTAGTAATTCTCGCATGGAGATAAGCCGCAAAAACGAGCCAAGTAATCAATGCCCACGTCTCTTTAGGATCCCAACTCCAGTATGACCCCCAGGCTTCATTTGCCCAAACTGCACCGGCAATAATCCCAATGGTGAGTAGGGGGAATCCTAGACCAATCACACGATAGCTCAAGTTATCTAACGTTTGTGCTAAGTTGAGTCGTTGTGGGGATAGCTGGGTTTGGTTACTTGTTTGTGATCGATCTAGAACAGCGGTTTGGGTGTTACTTGAACTGGATGTTGCGGTCGCGGTGGCAAATTCGGTTTGACTTTTGATCGCACGGAGGCGCTCATTTCCCGTACCGTAGGAACTGCCTTGAAGTTGCACTGAATTACCTTTGGTCACGATTAAAAACGCGATCGCGAGGAGAGAACCGACCATCAGTGTGGCATAACTTAACATCATGACACTCACGTGCATCATTAGCCAATTGGACTTTAAAGCGGGCACTAAAGGCTCAGCCGACTGCATTTCCGGTGGCAAACTCAAGGCGGCAAACGCCGTAATTCCCATTGCCAAGGGCGCACTAAAAATCCCAAGAAGACGATTTTGAGTACTCAACTCCACGACTAAATGAACCGCTGTCACTCCCCAAGCTAAGAAAAAGAGAGATTCATACAAATTACTAATGGGAAAATAGCCCGCTTCGATCCACCGCGCACCGAGTAAACCCGCAATACAGAAGTTCCCGATTGCCATTCCTGCTGTGCCTAAGGGGTGAAGAAATGACAGGTTACGGAAAGCCGTGCCTACCCAATAAGTCAGCATGGTCAGGAAAAGCACTAAAAAAGAAAGATTATCCAGTTGATGTTGTAGCGCAATTAAATCCATTATGATTTTTAGTTAAAAAGCTTTTTCGCATTCTCCAGTATCCCATTTTAGCTGTAGCGTAAATAACAATGACGGAAATTAATAATCTAATTCAGCAATGGCAGCGTAAAATCGAACGTGCCAACCAAAACAATATCTTCTGTCACTGTCGAGACTGTGGCCAAGAGTGGGTGGACTCTCAAGAAGAGGTGACCTGTAGCAAGTGTGGTAGCAACAACTTAGAACAAATTCGCTGTTGGCAGTTTCCAGATGATTAATGATGACTATCCCTGTTCTGTCAGTCTCC
Organism: Cyanobacteria bacterium GSL.Bin1; assembly: GCA_009909085.1. Lineage (NCBI taxonomy): Bacteria > Bacillati > Cyanobacteriota > Cyanobacteria bacterium GSL.Bin1. The sequence continues at coordinate 63,269 of JAAANX010000033.1, forward strand.
GAACAGAAAAATCAATTCAATTTTCCGAAGCCTTTTCTGATTGCGCGATCGCGCGTACTTTTCTTCAGATCAATTGGCTCAAACCCTCAAGGGGGTAAAAATGTTATAGTCAAAGTCCAGATTGTCCAGAATATGGTCATTCGACTTGATTTTCTTCATCAGAGAAATCGGAAAGTGACAGAAGCGGGCTATAGCAATTAGGCGTCGGTTGTGAGACACAAATTCTAGTCTAAGGGAATAGGGAATCAAAAATTATCCTAAGAAGTAACTAATCAAGAACGGGGAAAATTAACGATTCAATCTTATCACTACTTCGAAAGGACTACCTTTTCCTTAATAGCGAGAGGCTTGACAGCGATAAAAAATTGAACATCAGGCTTTTTGGTCAATCATCTCTCTCAGGGTTTTTGAAAAATGGGATTAGATCAGCCTGATGTCGGTAGCGCTCAAAGTCGGAATGTTTTCTAGGGTGGCGAAGTGTTCTCCCTCCCCCCATCCCTCCTCGGAACCATTTTGATTATAGAAGAGATTGCCGGTACCACGACTGTAGGTGATCAAAGCTTTGCTAATCGCAGCAAGATTATCATTAGCAACTACTTCAAACTCATTAGGATCGATTAAATTATCTAGGGTTGCACTCAGGCTGGTAAAAGTATTCTGGCTCAGGATGATCTGATCTGTGTTGACGGTTAGATCGGTAATTAAATCCACACCCACTTGATCAGAGTTAAAGGCTTCGGACGTTTCATAAATAAATTCATCGATGCCAAACCCCCCTGTGAGAATATCATCTCCCGAACCGCCTAAAAGTTCATCGTTGCCATTGCTGGCTCTAAGAATATCATCTCCCGAACCGCCTGCGAGTCGGTCATCACCATTACTCGCTTTAAGGATATCATCCCCCGAACCGCCTAAAAGTTCATCGTCACCATTACTGGCACTGAGGATATCATCTCCTGAACCCCCTTCAAGTCGGTCATTTCCATTACCGGCATAGATAGTATCATTACCCAATCCCGCTAAGATCGTATCATTTCCATTTTGGCTAAACAAACGGTCATCACCCAAACTTCCGTAATACTCTTCATCTTGTTGGCTGCCGAACCAAAGGTCATCCCAGATTGTACCGTAGGTAAAATCTAAGCCGAGATTACCGAGCAAAGTGTCTCCCAACCACGCAACAGCTGTTTCATTAACTTTAAGGAGGGTGAGATCAATGTCATTGTCAAAAGTACGTTCATAAGTGCCTAGGGGGGTACTAGAAATAAAGTCAATTTCGTTGTTGCCATCAACATCCTTCAAAGTAGCATCATCATTTAGGGTAAAGTGATCGCTAAAATTAATGTCTAAATTGCCAATTTGCTCAGAGGTAATTAAGTCTGCCCCAAAGGTGGCGTAATCTAATAATTTAATATGATTGATATCGGAAGTATCTAGAAGCAAGAACCCCAGGTTTAACTGAGCTTGGTTATATTCGGCATCAGGGTTTTCAATTTCTTTCGCTTCTAAGAATAAATCTCCTGAAAAATCGAAAGAAAAAATGTCTCCTGCTTCGACCGAGAAGCTAGCAACAATTTGGGTTTCGCTAGCAGCACTGCCGGCAAAAGCGCCTTCTGTACTAGCACCCGTACTTTGACTAATCAGCTCTGATAAACCCGAATTAGCAAAAAAAGCTTCAGCCTCAGCTTCAGCAATGGTTTCATCCGTTTCAGCTAGGGTATCGGCAAAGGCATCCACACTCGTGCGAGAAGGCTCGTGGCTATAGTCGAAAAAGATAATATCGCCGAGGGCGTCAACAAAATTATTAAGCATATCTTGTTCTTTTCGATGATTGTATTCATAACGCGACTCAATAGAGCTAAAACGAAGAATAGAAGAAATGTTTAGAGCAATGTTGCCAAATTGTCAAAACTAACGGCGACCCGAACCCAAGCAATACTTCTCGTTTAACAAGTTTGGCTTTTTCGGTGAGGTTCAAGGTTAAGGGGACAAGGTTCAAGGGATATATCCCTTGAACCTTTGCCCTTTCTCATTTCCCCAGCGCGTAGCGCTAGATCCCTTTCTCCTTTACCCTTTTCAATCCCTACTAATCAATGAAGAAGCTTAACCGAGAAGTATTAGGGAAGAAGGAGGTTACAGATTGAGTTGCTGATGGGCCAGATTATAGTAGAGTCCTTCTTGTGCCATCAATTCTTGGTGAGTGCCTTGTTCAACCAAAAGACCTCGATCGAGCACGATAATAAAGTCAGCATTGCGCACGGTTGAGAGTCGATGGGCAATGATAAACGTGGTACGATCGCGACTGACCCGTTCCAGATTACGCTGAAATCGTCTTTCTGCTTCCGCATCAAGAGAACTGGTTGCTTCATCCAAAATCAGGATGCGCGGATTTCCCAACAAAGCACGCGCGATCGCGATCCGCTGTCGCTGTCCGCCTGAGAGATTGGTGCCTCGTTCCCCAACTTTTGTATTGTACCCAAGGGGCATCGCTTGAATAAAAGCATGGGCTTCTGCCAGCTTAGCCACTTCAATCGCTTGCTCTAAGGTGAATTCCGGTCGGTAGAGGGTAATATTTTCGAGGATGCTCCCTGAGAACAAGAAGCACTCTTGAGGGACGACGCCCAATTGCGAACGCAGGGAGTGCGTTTCCACGTGCCGGATATCATGATCATCAACCCAGAGGTAGCCACTGGTCGGATAGTACAAGCCCTGGAGCAATTTGACCAAAGTCGACTTTCCGGAACCGCTGCGACCGACAATAGCCACTGTCTGTCCAGCTTGCACGGTAAAGGAAATATTCTGGAGGGCGTTATGCTCTTCTTCGGTATCGTAGCGAAAGGTCACGTTTTCAAAACGCACGTCCCCCTGTAAGGTGGGTAAAACGAGTTTTGAAACTCCCACTGGATCTTCGGGTTCGGTTTCAAAGACATCATTCAGTCTTTCAACGGAGATTAGTACTTCTTGCAGTTCATCCCAAAGACCGGCTAAGGCAAGGACAGGACTGATGATTTGACCTTTCATCATATTAAACGCGACAAACTGACCAATAGTGAGGTGATCATTGATGACCAAGCTGGCACCATACCACAATAAAACGGTACCGCCAATTGCATTAATCAGCCCATTAAGCATTCCTAAGTTGATCGCTAGTTTCTGACCTTTAAAGCGGATATTTAACTGATGGGTCAAGCGTTCTTCCCAGCGCCAGCGCAATTCTTGCTCGCTCCCTGCTCCTTTAACTGTAGCCACTCCCGTCATCATTTCGACCAAGGTGGAATTTTGATCGGTGGCGGCATTAAACCGCTCTCGCGAGACCTGCCGCAGCAAAGGCGTTGCCACCAAAGTCAAGATCACAATAAAGGGAATTAAACCCAGCACCAGTAGCGTTAGTTGCCAGTTGTAATAAAGCATCAGACCCAGGTAGACAAAGCCAGTCACAAAATTTAACCACGATAACATCACCTGACCGATTAAGAAGCGCTGAATCTTCTGATTTTCCTGGACTCGGGTAATAATATCTCCCACGCGGCGAGACTCAAAAAACTTGAGCGGAAGTCTCAGCGCATGGTTGATAAAGCCGCTGATCGCAGTCAGATCGAGACGGTTGGTCAAATAGCTCAGTAAGTATTGGCGAACAGAAGACAAACCGAGACTCGATATGCCAAATAGCAATGCTCCCAGTGCAAAAATGTTTAGGGTCGTCATGCTTTTATTAACGACTACTGAATCCAGAATAATCTGGGTAAACAGAGGATTAATCAGGGCAAAAACTTGAATCAGCACCGAGATCGCAATAATTTGCAAGCCCAAAGAGCGATAGGGCCAGAGGAGCTTCATAAACCGGCCAAGAGATCTTTTCTGCTCGGGGGCTTCATACAAGCGTTCTGTGGGATCGAGCAGTAGAGCATATCCGGTCCAACTACCGAGAAATTCGGAGCGAGACAAAGTCTGCAGTCCTCGTGCCGGGTCAGAGACAACAACGCGATCGCGCTTGACTTGATAGACGACAATATAATGATCCCCTTGCCAATGAGCAATCCAAGGATTTTTTTGGGTGACAAGGCGGCTAAAACTCGCTCGGACCGGTCGTGCTTGATAGCCCACACTTTCGGCTGCTTTGGCTAAATTTTTGAGAGAAGCTCCGGTCAGCCCAATTCCTGCCACTTCTCGCAAGGAATTGAGGCTTAAGTTTTTGCCCCAATATTTGCTAATCGCGGCCAAACAAGCGGCTCCGCAATCGGAGGAACTATGTTGTCCGACAAAGGGATAGCCTTTGGCAAGCCGGCGACGGCGTTTGATTGGTTGGGGAAAGTCAACGGCTTCTTCTTTTGCTGGCAATTGAGTCCCGACGCTTGGGTCGGGAGAAGGCTTTGCTGATGCAGAAGAAGGAGGTTGCTGGAGAGTCTGGCTGGTGCTCAGAGTAGGTTCTCTAGTGACACGGCGCCGTAATCGGTCACTTCCGAGGTCATGTCCGTTCACTTCATCGGGCGGTTGATCGGGGGAGAGGTGGTTGAGCAAGCTGCTAGTCAGCAGTGGCATAATGGCTTCCCAATGCGCCTTGGGGAGGTAATAGACCCACAGATCGCTTTGAGCCACCCCGTCAAAGGAGGTTGTCTCTGGATATCCCCAAGCACTTCCGAGGGGAAGGGGTTGCCCTTGCACTTTCACTTGGCCCCGACACAACCAGAAGCGTCCTGCCTCTGGGGGAGCGGCTTGCGAGAGAGACTCTCCGGCAGAGATTTCTTGTTTGATGAGGTAGGTAGTAATTTCTTGCAACCGGTGACTCGGAAGTGACGACCAGTCAGTTAGCGTCTTGAAAAAGATTAAACACTGGCGCTGTTGGGCAATTTGCTGCCATTGAGACTCTAATTCAGGGAACTGAGGGAGGTGAGATCGGAGCTGTTCTAAGGGCATTCTTGCCACTTGCACCGCTGGGTCAGCGGCGATGGCGTGATAAGGGAAGTTCGTTGCCCCAAAGGAGGCATCTCCGCCAAAGGTATCGCCCTCACTAAGCAATTGGACAGAAACTTGCAGCTCTTTTTCCGCATTAAAGCTTAACAGTCGCACTCGCCCTTGACAAATTATGTAGAAATACTGAGGATTTGATTCCGTAAAAACCGCATCTTCTCTAACACTAGGAGTACAATTTAAGGTATCCCCAAGTTGTAAATCGACAAGTTCAAACGCGTAACTGAAATTTCTAAGAGTTGGTTCTGTGGAAGGGATTTTTAACTGTCGAGAAATGATCAAAATCAATTTCTCTTGTTGATCAGTTGGAATAGAAAAAGAATGCTTTGGCATACTAAAATCTTGCTTCATTGTTTATTTTTTACGATTATTCCAAATATTTTTGCGTAAGAAAAAAATTAAATAATATTATTTAATATCATCTAATATTTGCATAAAATTAAATTACTCAGTACAGAAGCGATTTCAGGATTTGAGAGCCAATTAGAGAGAGTTTTAGTGATCTAAGCACCAATAATGGGTAACTCAAAACTGATCATGAATTTTGTTTAAACACGTAACCCTGAAATTTATATCATCAAGACTTTACGCTTTTTTGAAAGGTTCTAGATGTAGCTTTTGTCAGTATACAAGATAATTTACCTCTCTAAGGAAAAACATTAATCTTCTTAAACAAGTTAAGGATGAGTTATGAGCCCGTTAATCTGAGTCAGCATTAGCTCAGGTTTTATGTCATAAAAGTTAACTAAAAAAAATGCCAAATTGGCAAAAAAAATAATTATATTAGAGGAAAATACACTTAAATAAGAAGAGAAGTATGAATGTTTTCCATGCAACATCAAATCCGGAACGGCTCGGCTTCTGTAGATAATTCCGTAGATGGAATTGAAGCGAGTCCAGCAGAAACACCGGAAAAACAAACCACCTCTTGGTCAACTGCCGTCCATTCTCTGTTAGACCAACCCCCAGCAACCTTTCCCCAACATTTAATGGCTTGGGGGATAGTATTCTGCATCGTTTTTGGCAGTTGGGCATGGTTTGGCAAAATTGAAGAAATTGGCAAGGCAAAGGGAAAATTAGTGCCACAAGGCGAGCCGTATAAAGTTCATCCGGTGGAATTGGGGAAAGTGACTAAATTGGCAGTAGAGGAAGGAGAAACCGTAAAAGCCGGTGAAGTTCTGTTTGAACTGGATACGGAACTCGCGAAAAAAGAGGTAGAACGGCTTGAGCAACTCCTGAGTTCCCACCAAGATCACTTGGCGCAACAGCAAACTTCGTTGGAGAGATTACAATTGGAAGCCCAAACCCGAGCGGCGATCGCTGCGGCAGAAGTTCTTGCTCAGCGTTTAGCCGTTACTCAGGCTCAGAATCAAATCACTACCAACCGCCAACTCTTGTTTCAACTGCGCTTGGAGCGCAATGCCTATCAAGAAAAACAAGCCCGACTCCAACCGATTACGACGATCGACCAAGAGAGAATCGCTCAACTCAAAACTGAGATTGCTGCCCACCAGGAGCGTCTTCAGAAGCTAAAGCTGTTGGAGGAAGAAGGGGCAATTTCTCAAGAATTTGTCTTTCAAGGGGAACAAGCATTGCGCGATACTGAGCAACGACTCATGCAAACCAAACTACAAAATTTGACCAGTACGGAAGAGCAAATTTTTCAAGCTGAACAGTCCTTGCGAGAGGTTAAGAGTCGCATTAGTCAGAGTGAAGGTAATCTTGCCACAGCCTTAAAAGAAGCGGAAAAGCTGCAAGCCGGTCTAGACCAAAAACAAGCAGAAGCCACCAGGAATAAGTTAGAAACCCAGCAGCAAATTAACCAACTGGAAATGGAAATAACTAACCTCAACGCCAAAATAGCAGAAACCCAAAATCTCCTGGTTAGCGCCGGTACCCGTTTAAAGCAGCGATTCCTGAAAGCTCCTGTCGATGGGATGATCCTATCAATGAACCTTGAAAATGTTGGAGAAGTGGTTCAGGCGGGCCAGACCATCGCTGAAATTGCGCCTCAAGGAGCTCCCTTAGTGCTTTCTGCCCTCTTGCCTAACCGAGAAGCCGGTTTTGTCGAAGAAGGAATGACCGTGAAAGTCAAGTTAGATGCCTATCCTTTTCAGGATTATGGCATTGTCTCGGGTACAGTGATCTCAATTTCCTCGAATACTAAAGTTGACCAGCAGTTGGGGGCAGCCTATCGTGTAAAAGTTAAGCTTGATCGCGACCATGTTAGTGAAGACGGAGAAAGGATCAAATTCAAACCGGGTCAAACTGCCACGGCTGATATTGTTATTCGTCGCCGTCGCATTATCGATGTTTTATTCGATCCATTTCGGCAACTTCACAAAGATGGCATCAATTTATAAATGATTTGAAAAAAGCCACTTTTCATAGAGAAAAGTGATATTCAATTATGTTAAAAAAATTCAAAAAATAACAAAAATGACTTCAAATTTGATAAGTTCAAAGTAAACGGAATCAATATTGCCTCTAGTAATACCAAGCCCCTGACTTTCATTTAAAGATCCGAATATTCTTTCTGAAATCAATCTACAAAAAGCAAAAAAATAATTCAAACACCAAATAGAATTGCGATTGCTACTGAAAACAGAAATGAAGTTAGGCACTAAAAAAGTAAGTCTAAAGAAATTTCAACTAGATTAAAGTATTACTACAAAATAAAATCGTTGGTTTTTGCCAAAACAAACCTTAATGTTTCGTTGACCAGACTTAGGCTGTTAGAACCATGAAAAATGATTTACCAGATCAATTCAAAGGAACGAAAGCAATAAGCTCTCGACCAAATTGTTTAAATATTAAAGGTGATAGAGCAATGACAACAGAACAGTTTAATCAGATTGTTGGGGCAATTATAGAGGGGAAATACTCATGGGCCTGCGTTTTAATTTTGAGTTTTGCTGGTTACAATCCCTTACACTACATTCCTTACCGAACTTATAACCGTTTACTGAAAGAGAATTGCTGTTGTAAAAGTAGAGATCAGGAAAAAAGTGATACCAACAATCAGTCTAAAAAGCAAGAGAAGAAAAGTCGTGCCAAAACTCTAGTGAATATCAATTAAATTTACAGCAATTTTTCTTGGTGTTTAGTGTCAAATTTTACAATATTGAAGTGTGAGGTGCTTTTTTACATACTTTTTGTCTCAGTCGTAATAGAAAAAACAGCTAATAATGATTAATTTCTCTGGCCAAACTATTGAAGAAAAAGAAATTATTGACTTTCTGAAAAGAGAAACGCTTTTCAAGGAAATCTGTCAGAAAATACTGCACAGAAGAATTATTGCGCAAGTTGCTCAAGAGAAAAATATCACCGTTACTCCCGAAGAAATACAAACTGAAGCAGATAGTATCCGTTATGGACAGCGTTTAGAGAAAGCCTCGGATACCCTAAATTGGCTAAAAGAACAGATGATCACTTCAGAAGATTGGGAAGCAGGGCTCAGGGATCGCCTGTTAGCAAAAAAGTTATCCGAGCATTTATTTGCGGCAGAAGTCGACAAGTATTTTGCTCAACATCGAGCTGATTTTGAACAATTTATCCTCTATCAGATTATCCTCCCTTACGAGCAACTCGCTTGGGAAGTTTATTATCAATTGGAAGAAGAAGAAATCAGTTTTTATGAAGCAGCCCACCTCTACGACATTGATGAACGACGCCGACTGCAATGCGGTTATCAAGGTAAAGTCAACCATCGCAGTTTAAAAGCTGATATTGCCCCAGTTGTCTTTGGAGCTACCATCGGGGAAATCGTCGGTCCTCTTTCAACCGAACAAGGGTATCACCTTTTTATGATCGAAGCGGTTATTCCCCCCGAATTAACCCCCAAGAGGCGGGAGGAAATTCTGAATCAGTTATTTCAAGATTGGCTAGAAGGGGAATTAAACCACCTTCTCTATCACACTCTCTAGCAGTTGCAGTTTAAATCTCTGCTGGGTTAACCTCGCAATTCGTAGGGTCACATTTTTCCTAACGGTTGCCATTTTGGCAAGGTCTTGCCCCCCGTTGATTTCAGACATTTGCGATTAAGCCATGAGCCAATCATCACTATAATTGCCATCGGCAAAGATAAATTGTTCAAATCCATAGGTTTCCATGGTAATGCCATCAAACTCAAACCGAGCCTCATGGTTGTCAGAGCCGAAACTAATCTGAAAGTCGCTTTTGTGGTAACTGCCGAAGCTCAGGGTATCGAAACCTTGACCGCCATCTAATGTCGCGTCGCCGAAACCTTCAACCCAGTCTGGTCCTCTTCCCATCTTGATCTTGACCCCGCCGCCAAAACTGGAAGCTTTGAGTTCATCAGCACCCGCTCCCGTAAAAATCTCGCCGCCATAAATGCCGTCCGATTCGGTGCCGGTTGCCTTAGCGATAATCGTATCTTTGCCCTTGCCCGTCCGAATCACACCTTGAAGATTTTGAATCGCGATCGCGCGCTCATCGGCTTCCGCCGTCGCTTCGAGGGTCTCGCCGCCCTTGCCCGTCCGAATCAAGCCTCTGGTGTTGTCAATGGCAATTGCGCGCTCATCGGCTTCCGCCGTCGCTTCGAGGGTCTCGCCGCCCTTGCCCGTCCGAATCAAGCCTCTGGTGTTGTCAATGGCGATCGCGCGCTCATCGGCTTCCGCCGTCGCTTCGAGGGTCTCGCCGCCCTTACCCGTCCGAATCGAGCCTCTGGTGTTGTCAATCGCGATCGCGCGCTCATCGGCTTCCGCCGTCGCTTCGAGGGTCTCGCCGCCCTTGCCCATCCGAATCAAGCCTCTGGTGTTGTCAATGGCAATTGCTTCGTCGGAAGTCTCCGCAACCGCCTCAGCTACCGCCTGCGCCACCGCTTGATTGTCTGGTGGAGCTGTGCTCAGAGCAAAAGCGGCTGCTTGTGACAAGGTCGCCCCCCGAGTGGTCGCTTCAGCTGTGATCGTATCGGCTCCCTTGCCCGTTGTCATCTTTCCTTCTTGATTGTTGATCCCCTTGGCAGTGATTTCAGCTCGCACTAAACTTTGGGCGATCGCGCCAGCAAAAGCGGTCAGCTCTTCCGACATCGGGGATTCGGCAACCGCTTCCACAATCGCTGAAGCATCGGC